>NZ_WEII01000228.1:0-2501 GCF_009183805.1 Bacillus sp. B2-WWTP-C-10-Post-4
AGCTTTACGGTTAGCTTCTTCCTGAGCTTTACGCTGAGTCTCTTCTTGAGCTTTACGGTCAGCTTCTTCCTTACTCTTTGTGTCTGCTGTATCTTTTTTAGTATCTTGTGAAGTGGCAACTTTGGTGTCTGCCTTTTGTACAGTTTGATTGGAAGTTGATTTTCCATCAATAAATACAATACCCATTAAAAAGAAAGCTAGTGCTAGATATAAATATGAATATACTACTTTCTTTCTGGTTTTAATTTGTATTTTGGGTAACACAAATTGTGGTTTGATTAATCCAATAATTAAAGCAAGTAAGCTTAACGAAAATCCCAAAAAACCAATATTAACAAGGGCAGGGCGAATAGAATTTGGAATAATTGCTTGAAGTATTAAAAATAAAATAAAGATATAAACAATGGAAGCAATAAACATTTTCCATGCGGTTTTAGAGCGATAACCAAAAATTTTTCTCCAGTTCATTTAAGAACCTCCTTATCTAAGATACTAGATTTTGCTTATAAATTATAATAATGTAATGATTTAATATCGAGATGTAATTCATCACCTCTCATTTAATAAAATTAATGTATTTATGTAACAAATATACATATGTAAGCATATCATTGTCGTTAACAAATTTTCCATTTTTTTATTTTCATTTTTTCTTGCTTACTTGAAAGATTTTAGTATATTAGAGATTTTAGATGCTTTATTTTGACTCATTCGTTAGCAAATGAAAGTTTAATCATCATCTAAAAGGAAAACTTGGTGTTAAAATATGAATTAATATAAGATAGTAAGTATTAATTAAACTGTATAAGGAAGTGAGTAAGTATGAAGAGAAAAATATCAGTGGTTGGTGCGGTAATTGTTAATGAAAATAATGAAGTCTTATGTGCATTACGTTCTCCTACAATGACGTTACCAAATTATTGGGAATTTCCAGGTGGTAAGATAAACAAGGGAGAAGAGCCACCAGCTGCATTAATTCGTGAAATTAAAGAAGAGCTTGGATGTACAATTGTTGTAGATGAGAAGGTAGAGGAAGTCGAGTACGAGTATGAAACTATTGTTGTTCATCTTACTACATATAAAGCTAGAATTTTGGCAGGTAAGCCTAAAGCTCTTGAGCATGCAGAGCTAAAATGGATGAGTATTAAAAATTTAAAGCATTTAAAGTGGGCACCTGCTGATATTCCTACCGTAGAAGCACTGTAGGAATATTTTAATGAAATATCCTTGAGAATTATACTTTTATTATGTAATATATAATTATATTGTTAGTTTATTTGATTCCGTTTATTCCCACATCTTATGTGTTGTGGTTGAGTTGTAGAAGCAAGTTTTTTCTTGTTTCAATTTTGAAAGGGCTTCTTTGAGCCGATTAGTGTATATAGCCTATTTGCTATGCACGATTAATCGACTTAAAGGAGCCCTTTTTTGTTTGTTTAAGTGGATGTATAAAGTAGTTTTTAAGTTAAAGAGAAATATGATTGTTTAGAAGGGATATATAGTGATGAATTGAAACCTATAGCATCTAACAAAAAGAGTTATATGAAATTATAGTAAGTTAAATCTCATATAGAGATTTAAAAATACCGAAGTAATAATTGCAGTTAAAGGGGAAGGTCTCAAATTTTTAAAGGGACTCAATAATGCATCTATAGAAGAGGAGAATTAAAATTGAAACCAACTAGAGAAAAGTACGTAATTAATGGGGAGTATACAATAGAACGTAAGCTTTTACATAATGAAATCATTAAATTATTTCTAAATGATCAGCCGCAGCAAGAGCAAGAACCTGAGGCTATATTACTTGGTGGTGGTTCTGCTGCTGGAAAAAGCTCAATTGGAGAGTTAGTAAGTAAGGGATATAAACATCAGAAACAAAACATGGTTTGGATAGATCCTGATAAGATCAAAGAAAAAATACCAGAATATCAAGAGTTAATAGAATCCGGAAATATTGAGTTAATGAAACAAGCAGCTTTTTTAGTTCATGATGAAAGTAGTGATATTACCATGAAACTTTTAAAAATCTGCATGAAAAGAAAAATAAACTTTATGTATGATGGTACAATGAAAAATGAAGTAAAATACAAAAAGTTAATTCAACAATTAAGACTAGCAGGTTTTAGCATTAAAGCAATTATTGTAGATGTCCCAATAAAGGTTGCTTTAGAGCGATCCAATTTGCGTTTTAAAGTAACAGGAAGATTGGTACCCCAAAATATAATTGAAGAAAGTCATATGAAAGTAGCGACTACTTTTTCTAACATTAAAGATTTAATAGATTGCTATACTTTATATGATAATACCGGGAAGGAACCAGAAGTTTTTGCTTTTAAAGAATCAAAACGAGTAAAAGAAATTATTGTAGATGAATCTCGAAATAATCAATTTATTGAGAAATCAGCTCTTGTTTTTTAGTGAATATATATTATAAATTTTATAAAATGATTAATAGATATTGTCCTGACATTTTATTATATTATTGATATAATAAATACAGG
>NZ_WEII01000229.1:0-2497 GCF_009183805.1 Bacillus sp. B2-WWTP-C-10-Post-4
TCCCTACAGCTGCATGCCCTGCTTTTTTATCAAAATATAAGTCAATTATAATTTGATTTACTTCCGTGTCTTTATCAAGTTGCTCTAATTCGGAAATAAATGGTAGCAAATGATTTTGCACATCAAATTCACACGCGAAATTTTGCAAAAAATAAATATTCGGTACATATTTAATGTGATTAAAAAATTTCACAACATTAATTCTTTCGCCAAATTTCTCCTCAACTTCTTCTCTTGATAAATTTGGATAAGACAAATCGAAAACTAGATTTATTGGTACAGGTATCCATTTTAATAAATTTGTTTGAGGATTATTAATTAAAGCTGTGGAGCCCTTAACGAATCCAGCTAAAATTAAAGACATAAATCCTCCCCCGGAACTGCCATAAAACAACACATTTTTCGAATCAACTTTTAACTTTGCAAATACTATTTCTAAAATATTTGCTATATCTTGTAAATAAAATCTATTTAACTCTCCCTGTCCCCAGCCTAAAGATAATTTTCCAAGATATAACGTAGGGTCATTATAATATATAACAGTATCTTCAAATTCATCCATCCAAGAATGTCGATGAAAAATAGGTGGACCAATTGGCTGTTCTTGAAACCCACCTGCTCCGGATCCAAAAACAATAGTGTTAGAAGCATCGGGCTTAATACGAATTAAAAATTCATACGTTACTTTATCCCAATCAACCTTGAGTATAAATGGTTCTGTAATTTGAAAATCCATTTGCCATAATTGTTCATATGAAATGTTAATTTTTTTGTACTGGTCTAACAGTTTAATCACCCTTTCCATCTATTTCAAGATGTTCTATTAAGTAAGAGAGAGCTTCAACGTGATCACCAATTATTCTTAATACTGCCGGAGGATGTCCATTGTAACTTACATTCTCCATTAAACGAATTCTATTCGGTTTTACAACATCAACGTAATGTACACATTCTACTCTATACCCTTGTAATATAGCTTTTACTTGTGCAAGACTAGGGCATAGTAAGCTTTCCCAGCCTATTGCATCTAAACATGATCTACTCATAGCATGTGGAATTGCTACTAATGAGCCATTGCTTAATTCTGGACGATTATATGCTAAATTAAGCATATATTTTACGACGTCTACAACATAAAGCGGAGGATGTAACATCGGATTCAAATCATTTAATGCTATGTCTACACCAGCTGAAACTGCTTTTGTAAAATGATGCAAATTACTTCCTGAAACACTAAAATCACCATCAATAAATAAAAGAATATCTCCTGTAGCTTCAAGCGCTCCAATAGCACGTCCAACATTATGACCAAGTCGTTCGTTATATTCAATAATAGTAACACCAAGTCTTTTAGCAATATTAGCCGTTTGATCTGTCGAACCATTTACAACGACAATTATTTCTAGTGGTTCTATTTTTCTCGCCTCAAGTATTACTTGTTCTATAGTCTCTTCTTCATTTTGTACTGGTATAATGACAGAAAGTTGTTTCCCGTTATAAATTGAAGAATGCATTCCCCAGCCTCGATGATACGAAGGATACTGCTTGCTTTCACCTAATCTTTGAATAATATCTCTTCTTTTTCCTGCATCAGTAAATCCTACTCTTCTTCCCTTTTTCTCTATCCATTTGGATATACCAATTAAATATTTTTCCACTTTCTCTTTTTCATTTTCTAATAATTCTTTTTTAAATAAATACCCTTCTTCTTCTAACATTTCATCTTTAGATAACGTTCTTATTGCATATTGATTGTTAATCCGCCAGCCTTGATTCACTATGTTCATATGAGCTAGAACGATATCTTTTATATAATCAAAGCCGATATTTACCACTACTTCTTTCGTAAGTGCATATGGTAATGAAAGTATTGAATTGCTTTTTAAATCTGGTCGACTTAAAATTTCATTTAACATTTTTCTCCAAACAATATCCATATTCGGACATTTACCAACTTCTATAAATTTATCTATTTTGTTTAATACTACATCCGCCTGATTTGTAACAACTGGCTCAATAAAATTCTTCATTTCAGTTGAAGATAATAAAAAATTACTATCTACAAATAACAATACATCTCCTTTTGCTGCCTTTACAGAAGCTTCATACCCATCATAATACGTACTATATTTATCCATCAAAACAATATGGCATTTATGTTTCTTTGCTATTTCATACAAATTACTTCTATCGTTAGGAACGAAAATTATAATTTCAAGAGGATTTAGCTTCCATATAGATTGAATTGACTCTTCTAACATTTGCTCTCTTTCACTGTACAAAATAATAACCGTTAACGATTTCATTACACGCCCCCTTTACACATTATGTGACATAAAATATTAAGTATTACCATTTCCTATGAATTTGCTACTTTATTAACATATTCAAAAGTGAATTATACTGTGTAAAAACAACCGTCTATTTTTAAAAATATAAGTTCTGCACTTACCTCCTTTCTCTTATCAGTGTTTGTTACAACTCTCACCATAAAAAC
>NZ_WEII01000022.1:0-59478 GCF_009183805.1 Bacillus sp. B2-WWTP-C-10-Post-4
GCTACTGGTGCTACTGGTGCTACTGGACCTCAAGGTATTCAAGGTAACACAGGTGCTACTGGCGCTACTGGACCTCAAGGCGCTCAAGGTAACACAGGTGCTACTGGTGCTACTGGACCTCAAGGTGTTCAAGGTAACACAGGCGCTACTGGTGCTACTGGACCTCAAGGTGCTCAAGGTAACACGGGTGCTACTGGTGCTACTGGACCTCAAGGCGCTCAAGGTAACACAGGTGCTACTGGTGCTACTGGACCTCAAGGTGTTCAAGGTAACACAGGTGCTACTGGACCTCAAGGTGTTCAAGGTAACACAGGCGCTACCGGCGCTACTGGACCTCAAGGTGTTCAAGGTAACACAGGCGCTACCGGGTCTCAAGGCATTCAAGGACCAACGGGTGCTACCGGCGCTACTGGCATAGGAGTTACTGGACCTACTGGACCTTCTGGTGGACCTACCGGACCTACTGGGCCTACTGGACCTAGCTTCCCTATAGCAACAATTGTTGTAACAAACAATATTCAGCAAACAGTACTGCAATTTAATAATTTTATTTTTAGTACTGCAATTAACGTAAACAATATTATCTTCAACGGCACAGATACAGTTACTGTTATTAACGGTGGTATTTATGTAATTAGCGTATCCATTTCTACAACTGCGCCAGGATGCGCTCCACTCGGAGTAGGAATTTCAATTAATGGAGCAGTCGCAACTGATAATTTCTCTTCAAATTTAATAGGCGACTCACTTTCATTTACTACAATAGAAACATTAGCAGCTGGTGCAAGAATCTCTGTCCAATCTACACTTAATGAGATTACGATCCCTGCAACAGGAAATACTAACATCCGCCTTACTGTATTTAGAATCGCTTAAATTTCACTATATATTGTTTATGACAAATAAAAAAAGAGCGAGGAAACTCGCTCTTTTTTGTTATGTACAATAATTCATTACTATTCTAATTCAATTGAAACATTTTTTTGTGGTACAAATGTAGAAATTGCATGTTTATAAATAAGCTGTTGCTTACCTTCTGTTTCCAGCAGGACTGTAAAATTATCAAATCCTTTAATTAGTCCACGAAGCTGGAAACCATTTAATAAGTACAGCGTAACAAACGTATTTTCTTTACGGAGTTGATTTAAAAACTGATCTTGAATATTGATTGATTGCTTCATGTCGAATCCTCCTCTTTTTCTCTACTTACTATTATTCGACTTTACTTGTAACTTTCCTTCTATGTATCGTAAAATTTCTGACGTTTTTTCACCGTTTGTAACATCAAACCACGTGACATCCATTTTATTACGGAACCACGTTAATTGACGCTTTGCATAACGACGCGAATTCGTCTTTAATTGTGATACCGCATCTTCTAAAGAAACTCGATTCTCAAAATAATCATAGATTTCTTTATATCCAATCGCTTGAATAGATTGACAATCTCGTATCCCTCTATTATACAGCCCTTCTACTTCCTCTAATAGGCCTTGTTCCATCATCAAATCCACTCGTAAGTTAATGCGATCGTATAGCATTTCTCGATCCATTGTCAAGCCAATTAATGAAACATCATAGAGTAACTCTTTTTCTTGTTTCTCAATTTGTTCACTCATTTTTTCACCCGTTGTGCGAAAAATTTCTAAAGCCCGAATGACACGTCGTACATTATTTGCATGAATACGCTCCGCACTTTCTGGATCTACTTCTTGCAATTTTTTATGTACATATTCCACACCGCGTTCTAAAGCTAACTTTTCCATTTGCTCTCGGTATATCACATCACCAGCATCATCTGTAAACTGATAATCGAATAAAACAGATTGTATATAAAGACCGGTCCCACCAACTATAATTGGTAATTTACCACGTTCTGTAATTTCTCGAATATGCTTGCGAACACGTTCTTGAAATTCCGCGACAGAAAATGAATCTTCCGGATTTTTTATATCGATCATATAATGTGGAATTCCGTCCATCTCTGCTTTTGTTACCTTTGCAGTTCCAATATCCATCGTTCGATAGATCTGCATGGAATCACCACTAATAATTTCACCGTTCAACGCTTTGGCAAGATTGATACTTAACTTCGTCTTTCCAACAGCAGTTGGTCCAATGATGACAGCAACTTTTTCACGTTGCACTTCTCCCATATCATTCAACTCTCTTTATGTAATATACTCCATCTATTGATTATACCCAATCTTACCAATTTTAACGGCATGATTGCAAGTTCTTTCATTTCGGTACATGAAATTATACAGAAAAAAGAACATAGTTTGTCCAATTCTGCATATACATGATAAAAATAGTTTCGAGAGGATGAGTTAACTATGAAACAATCCACCCTCAATTTTTCATCTTTGACAAAAGACCTCATTTTAGCTACTTCTATAAAAGAACAAAATTGTTCACAAGAGGAATTATACTTCGCCCTAAATTGTTTACTACGGGCTTTTCATTCTACCCTTCATGAAACAACATTACATCCAGAAAATAAAAATACAGAATATATACAAACGCAATTTTGCAGTGCATATAAAATTATTACAGGTAAAACTATTTATCCATTTCAATAATCCATAAAAAGCGGCTGCTTACATAATTTCAAGCAACCGCTTTTTATATTAATATCGATAACCTATTGTATAACTTTCACTTTTACAGATTTGCGCCCCCAGCTATTAGCACTACCATCTGAACCGACTAATACATCAATACGATTTCCTTTAATCGCACCACCAGTGTCTCCAGCAATCGCTTCTCCATATCCTTCTACCCATACTTTTGATCCAAGCGGAATTACTTTCGGATCAACAGCAATTACTTTCATATTTGGATTTGCTGTTAAATCATGCCCCATTGCAGTTAATACACGACCACCATACGAACCATTCTCACTCGGATCTGCTGTATATGCCGTCGCTTCTACTGTAATTTCACGACCACCAGTAGGCGCACTTGTTTCAGTAGATTTTGCAACTGGTTTTGCAGCCGGTTTTTCTTTTACCACAGGTTTACTTGATTCTACATTCTTAATAGAATCGTTACTCTTAACAGACTCTTTATTCTTAACTACTGTATTATTTTTAACCGGCGTATTTGTTCTAGCTGGCGCTTCTTCTTGAGCTACAACCTCTTTCTTTTCGATTACAGGTGCTGTTCCTGTTAAAAATGGCACGTGAACATATCCAACTTTTCCATTGTAGTCAAATTGTAACCATTCATTTTGAACTTGATTCGTCGTTTCAATCACATCATTTTTATTAAGTTTACCTAAAATTTCAGAATCAGTATTCGCTCCAGCACGAACATTTAATACGCCCGCCGTTACATAATATGTGCTCTTTGTAAAATCGGCACTTACAAACGCTTCCTTACCGTTCAACTTAATTTTTGTCCATCCATTTTCTGTATTTATAACATCTAGTGTATTCCCACTTAACACTTTACCTACAAGCTTTGACTCTACATTTGGGTTTTCTCTAACATTTAATACGTCTGTTGTTACAATTGTTTCCGCTTTAGCAGAACCCGCAAAAATCCCAAGACCAAAAACTGCTGCTGTTGCTATACCTAATAATTTTTTCATGAATAGCCTCCATTTGCTTTGTTTTCGTATTTTCATTATAGCAACAGATTTTTAGAATTTTTAGAAATCACACAATTACAAAGCATTCGTAATATACGATTAACGAGTTGTAACATAAATTTCCATATTAATAAAATGTATTTCTCATACAATCTCCAGTGGTTTTCATATATTTTTCATATACGAGCACAAGAACTTTTTTCCAGAAAAAATTACAGTGTTACTTTTTTGTTACAAAAAATTCACAATTCGTTATATCTTTTACCAAAAAACATCAATATTTAATTGTTAACCTATTTTTTTGTAATAAAAAGAGAGCAGCTACTAAAAGCTGCTCTCTTTTCATTTGTTATTGAACTTTCTTTTTCCAAACACCTAGCATAATAGCCGAGACAATCGTTCCAATTAATATAGAGAAAATATATAGTAACGGTTTATTTACTAACGCTATTACAAATAATCCACCATGCGGTGCTGGTAATGTAATTTGGAATAACATAGATAACGCACCTGCAATACTTGAACCAACAACACAACTTACAATTACTCGAACCGGATCTGCAGCTGCAAACGGAATCGCACCTTCTGTAATGAACGATGCTCCCATAATATAATTTGTTAAACCAGATTTACGTTCCGCTTCTGTAAACTTTGATTTAAAGAATGTAGTTGCAAATGCAATCGCAAGTGGCGGTACCATACCACCAGCCATAACTGCTGAGTGCACTCCAAAATTCTGTGCTTCTATTGCAGCAATACCAAACGTAAACGCCGCTTTATTAATTGGACCACCCATATCAATTGCCATCATACCACCTAAAATAAGACCTAGTAATATAGCATTCGTACCGTTTAAACCATTTAACCACCCTGTCAACATTTCATTTAATGCTACTACAGGCGGAATCACTGCTTTTTGCATTACAACTCCTGTAATCAATAATCCAAAGACTGGATATAACAAAACAGGTTTAATTCCTTCTAATTGTACTGGTAGTCCTGAAAATAATCTTTTCAACCCTAAAACAACATATCCAGCTAAGAAACCAGCAATTAATCCACCTAAAAAGCCAGCATTCGCATTCGCCGCTAAAAATCCACCTACAACACCAGGCATAAAACCAGGACGATCAGCAATAGAACTTGCAATAAATCCAGCTAAAATTGGTACAAGGAATAAAAACGCACCTGTTTTTCCTCCACCAATTGACATGAACAATTCAGCTAAAGGACCTTCCGCCTTTATACCACCAAACGAAAACGCTAGCGCTATTAAAATCCCGCCGCCAACAACGAATGGAAGCATATTACTTACGCCATTCATTAAATGCTTATAAATTCCTAATCCTTTTTCTTTTTCCGTACTTTCTGCCTTTCCATCTTCTTTTACACCTTTAAAGATTGGTGCATCTTGCTTTACAGCTCGATTAAGAAGCGTTTCCGTTTTTCTAATCCCATCAGCGACTGGTACTTGAATGACATGCTTCCCAGCGAAACGGTTCATTTCTACTTGTTTATCTGCTGCTACGATAATAGCTGTTGCTCGTTCAATGTCTTCTTTTGTTAAACCGTTTTTTATACCTGTTGATCCGTTCGTTTCAACTTTAATTGCGATTCCTAGCTCTGCTGCTTTTGCTTTCAAGCTATCTGCGGCCATATACGTGTGAGCGATTCCAGTTGGGCAAGCCGTAACTGCCAATACGTACGGTTCATTTCCTTCTGGTTTGGCGACTTCAATCTCTTCTTCTTTTTCATTCTCTTTTTCATCAAATAGTTGAAGAAGCTCACTTTCATCCTTCGCTTCTAATAGTTGCTTGCGAAACCCTTCATCCATTAATAATGTCGATAAACGAGACAACGTTTCTAAATGAGTATTATTCGCTCCTTCACTTGCAGCAATCATAAAGAATAAGTGTGCAGGCTGTCCGTCGAGCGACTCATAATTGATACCGCTTACACTTCTACCAAAACAAATCGATGGTTGTTTAACAGCCTTTGTCTTCGCATGAGGTATTGCAATACCTTCCCCTATTCCAGTCGTACTTTGGGACTCCCGCTTTAAAATAGCTTCTTTAAATTCCATTTTACTATTTAAACGATTTGCCCCATTTAATTTCTCAACTAATTCATCTATGACAGCTTCTTTATTTGAAGCTGTCAAATCCATAATGACTGTATCCCTTTTTAATAGTTCTGTAATTTTCATATGTTGCTTCCCCCTATCGCTTAGCTACAATTACTTGCGACAATAATTCTTCTACTTTTTCCTTCTTACATAAATCAGCTGAAAATGCTGTTGCACTCCCTGTTGCAACGCCGTATTGAAATGCCTTTTCAATATCTTTTGTCTGTTCATATTTGCCTACAAACCCTGCAACAAGAGAATCTCCGGCCCCAACTGAATTAATTACAACACCTTTTGGAACAGTCGCTTCATATATACCTTCTGCCGTAAATAATAAAGCTCCCTCTCCAGCCATCGATACGATAACGTGTTTTATACCTTGTTCAATTAATTTTCTTCCATAAGGTAAAACGTCCTCTACTGTTGAAAGCTCCACTCCAAACAACTCACCAAGTTCATGATGGTTTGGCTTAATTAAAAATGGCTTATTTTTAATTACATGCTGCAGTGCACTTCCGCTCGCATCGACTACTACTCGAATACCTTTTTCAGCTCCGAGCGCTGCGATTGATTCATAAAAGGTAGTTGGGATAGATGCAGGTACACTTCCAGCTAGCACAACGCAATCTCCTTGCTTCATACTTTCGATTTGTTTCATTAATTGTTCAAATTGCTCATTTGTCACATTAGGACCTTGCCCATTTAATTCTGTCTCTTCTTGCCCTTTTATTTTCACATTAATTCGGGAATCTCCGTCTACTTGGATGAAGTTTGTCATTACGCCTTCCGCCTGTAATACACCTTTAATAAATTGACCGGTGAATCCACCAGTAAATCCAAGTGCTACATTTTCCACACCTAAACGATGGAGAACGCGAGAAACATTAATCCCTTTTCCTCCAGGAAACTTCATATCTTTCTCTGCTCGATTGACTGCGCCTAAATCAAAGGAATTAACTTGTACTACATAATCAATAGATGGGTTTAAAGTAACTGTATAGATCATTGTTTATCAGCCTCAATTACATTGGTTTGTCTTTTATATTTTTCTAAATCAATTTCTAAATGGTTTGTAATAATATTTGCTTCTTCAACATTTGCAATTTTCGCAAATGCAACTTCTGAAAACTTACTTTCATCAATTAAGAAATATCCTTCGTTTGCTAATGTTAATGCCATTTGTTTTAAGAGCGCTTCTTCTGGATCTGGCGTTGTAAAGCCAAGCTGTTCATGTACACCATTTGCACCTAAAAAACATTTATCAAAACGATACTTCTGCATACTTTCCTGTGCCATAGCACCGATTAAAGCTTTCGTCCTACTCTTCATCATTCCACCTAGTAAATACGCACGAATATTATTTTCAACTAAAGCTTCAATATGCATAAGTCCATTCGTAACGACAGTCACATCTTTATTTATTAAAAATGGAATCATTTCAAATGTTGTACTTCCTGCATCTAAATAAATACAATCACCTTGTTCAACAACGCTAGCCGCATAATTAGCAATTTGTTGTTTTATTTGAATGTTTTTGGATGATTTTTCAACCATCGTTGGTTCTTGCCCTTTTCCTGTTAAAACAGCGGCACCACCATGAACTCTCTTTAATAACCTTTGTTTTTCCAATTGCGCTAAATCACGACGAATTGTTGATTCAGAGCTTTCTGTTCTTTCCACCAATTGTTGTAATTTAACAATCTTCTGCTCTTTTACAAGTTGCAATATCATTTGATGACGTTCAGGAGTTAACATTTTATTCACCTCTTCTTTGATTACAGTATAATGAAAACGATCACAAAAATCAACCATAAACATTCATAAATAATCAAAATCAATCATAAACAGTTATAAATAACAAAAAAGAAACCCATTTGATCGTTATATCAAACGGATTTCTTTACTCAATTCACTTATAAAGAAGCTTTATATATACTTAAAACATCATCTTTATTTAATTTTTTAAAGTTACCAAATTCACCATAAGCCATCGCTTTATCCACCATTAAATCAATTTCATTTTCTCCAATAGCATAATCAGATAATGTTACTGGTGCCTCAATTGAAGTCCAAAATTGACGTAATGCCTGAATTCCTTCTAACGCAATTTCTCGCTCAGTCTTTCCATCTGTTTCTACATTGAATACGCGAATAGCAAACTGTTTAAAACGACTTACATTTTCATCTACGACATGCTTCATCCAGTTAGGGAATAGAATTGCTAAGCCGCCTCCATGCGGTATATCATGAACAGCAGAAACTGCATGCTCAATATTATGAGTCGCCCAATCTCCTTTTACTCCCATCGCTAAAATGCCGTTTAACGCCATAGTACCACAATATAAAATAGTTTCTCTATGCTCATAATTTTCTAAATCACTTAAAAGCTTAGGAGCTGTCTCAATTACTGTTTTTAAAACAGCTTCACAATAACGATCTTGTAGTTCTGTATTTGTTCCGTTGTGGAAATATTGCTCTAATACGTGCGACATAATATCTACCATACCGTAAATTGTTTGATCTTTCGGTACAGAAGTAGTATGAACTGGATCTAAAATTGAAAACTGCGGGAAAGTAACCGGGCTACCCCATCCATACTTTTCATTCGTTTCCCAGTTTGTAATTACCGAGCCTGCATTCATTTCAGATCCTGTTGCTGCAAGAGTAAGTACAGTACCAAATGGTAATGCCTCATTAGCAAATGTTTTTTTCGTTACAATATCCCATACATCTCCATCGTACTTACTACCAGCTGCAATTGCCTTCGTACAGTCGATCACACTTCCTCCACCAACTGCTAAAATAAATTCAACACCATTTTCTTTACAAATTTGAATCCCTTTCTTTACAGTTGATACACGTGGATTCGGTTCAACACCTGTCAATTCAAATACTTCTGCATTTATATCCTGTAAAATAGAAATTACATTATCATAAATACCGTTTCTTTTAATGCTGCCTCCCCCGTATACGAGAAGAACTTTTTTACCGAACTGTGGAATTTCAGTTTTTAACTGCTCTAATTGACCTTTACCGAAAATAAGTTTCGTTGGATTACGAAATACAAAATTTTGCATATTCCTTTACCATCCCTTCTATATGAAAAGCAACTATACTTTTGTATACCATATTTTTTTCATTTCACAAAAATATTTGCTTAATAAAAAAATCCCAGCCTACAGGCTGAGATTTTTTATTGGTAATAAGGTGAGATCATTAAGTAAACAATAACACCAGATAAACTTACATATAACCAAATCGGCATCGTCCAACGTACAATTTTACGATGACGTGTTAATTGATTTGTAAAACCAAATACAAGTGCAAACAATGCAAGTGGTACAATAATTGCTGCCAGGATAATATGTGTAATTAAAATGATGAAATACACATATTTAATGAATCCTTCTCCGCCAAAATGTGTTGCTGGCGCTAAGTAATGATAAGATAAATAAGAAACACAAAATAGCAACGTCGTTGTAAATGCTGCCAGGATGAAACCACGGTGCATTTTCACATTCTTCTTAATAATAGAGTATAGAGCTGCTAATAAGAATACGAACGTAAAGCTATTAAAAATTGCATTTAACATTGGTAAAATTGTTACATCAAAATGTAATTCTCCTTCATAGCCAACAGGTCCAAAGAACAAAAATAAAATAATCGCATTTACAATTACAGAAAGCGTTATCACAATAGGAGCATAGCTTTTCTGATTTGTTGATTGATCCACCAAAATGGTCACTCCCTCTTCCTTCAAATATGTATACGTAACCTCACTATTTTAACATACTATTCACAGTGTAAATGTGACAATAGTTTGACACAGCAAGATAAGACAAAGAAAAAATCCTTCTTAATAAAACTTCTTAAGAAGGATTTTATCGCTTTATTATTCAAATAGCAACGCGATTAGTTTTTGTTAAAAAATGTATCGCTATATGCTTGAAAAATTTCAGACACTTGATATCCCATTAAAGAAATTGCTGTTAATGAAAAGAAACCAATCATAAGAAATCGAAACCACATATAAATCTCCTCCTTGTATTTAGCTTAAAAAACATTCGCTATATTACAAGTTGAGTGGCACTCTTCATCGTCACTTTCCTTTTTCCTTACAATTGCTGTAATAAATCGAATCATAAAGAAAATAACAAAAGGAATTTGTTCGTAATTCACATTGGCATAGTTTAGCAACGGCTCGCGCTGCATATCGAACGGGGATGAGAAGGAATAGAACATACCTTGCTCTTCCATATATACAATTACAATTTTCATGCAAAATACGATTCCTAGAAACGAAACAATATCTTGCCATTCTGTCGTATATAACAGGTTATACAGCTCTAATACGTACTCTTCCATTATCATCCCCCCTTCCTTTTTTACCATTTTGCTCGCCTTCGTATAAAAAGTCAAGAAAAAAGTTTATATCCACTATGACAATAGTAATTACTTGTTTCTATGATTATATATGACTCTTTTATAGCAATGACTGGGTGTAACTCTCTTCGAAAATTAGAATCGAACAGATTCCTCATTCTTACTTTTAGGATTCAAAACTGTGCTATTTTTATTTCTATTAAAAATAAAATAAGAAAGTATGATAAGAACAGTAACAAACATTGTTAAAAGTGCTTGTGAACGTAAAGTATCAATTGCGAACATCGCAACTAAAACTGCTATAATAGCAACAATTGTAACATACGTTACATACGGAAAAAGCCACATTTTCACTTTCAAATTTTGTTGTTCCACTTTCCCCATTTTTTTACGCATCTTTAAATGCGAAACTGCAATAACGAGATAAACTAGTAACGCAATCCCGCCAGATGCATTCACTAAAAACAAAAAGACTTTATCTGGAGAAATGTAACTAAACACAACGCCAATATAAGCGAAGAAAGTTCCAAATAAAACGGCCCGAACTGGAACACCACTACTGTTCAATTTCAAAAACGCCTTTGGAGCATCTCCTCTTTCTGCCATCGAAAAAAGCATTCTTGAGTTTGTATATAAACCCGAATTTAAACAAGAGAGTACAGCTGTTAAAACGATAAAATTCATAATTTGTGCCGCAGCTGGTATTCCTATATGTTCCAGTACAGCTACAAATGGACTTTTTAATATGTTTGCTGAATTCCATGGCAGTAGCGTAACAACTACCGCTATAGACCCAATAAAAAATACAAGAATACGCCAAATCACACTGTTTGTTGCTGTTTTTACTGCTTTTACAGGTTCTGCAGATTCACCTGCGGCTACTGCTACAATTTCTGATCCCATAAATGAAAATATAACGACAGTAATTCCAAGCAGTACCGAACTTATACCGTTTGGCATAAATCCACCTTGTCCAATTAAATTCGAAGTGCCGGGTGCTTCTGTTCCTGGAACAAATCCTAAAATAACAGCAAGACCTAGACAAAGGAACAAAACAATACTTATTACTTTAATAAAAGAAAACCAATATTCAAACTCTCCAAATGATTTCACCGAAAAAACGTTCGTCAGTGTTAATAAAATTGTTAATATTAAACTTAATAACCAAAGCGGTATTTGTGGAATCCAATATTGGATAATACCAGCACCTGCTGTGGCTTCTATTGCAATAACAATTACCCAAAAAAACCAGTATAACCAGCCTATTGTATAACCCGCCCAAGGACCAATCGCTTCTCTTGCATACGTTGCAAATGAACCACTTGTCGGATTAACAGCTGCCATTTCTCCTAGCATTCTCATGACGAAAATGACTAGAAGTCCTGCTAATGCATATGAAACGATAGAACCTGGTCCTGCCGAATGTACAACTGCACCACTTCCAACAAACAAACCAGCCCCTATTACACCGCCAATTGAAATCATTGTAATGTGGCGTATTTTGAGGTCTTTCTTTAGATTTTTATCCAAATCTTGTACATCCCCTTCCAAACTAAATTTTGAAATTTATGTAAGAGTACTGTGCGAAAGATTTTGTCCTATACTTTAAAATATATCAAAATATTCTGAATTCAACAATTAAAATTCAACCTCCTTCAAAAATTATTACATTAGGTTTAATACTTTCTCATACACAATTGTTGAGAAAATTATAGTCCTCTTACAAAAGAAAGAATTTTCAGATATCATTAAATAAACAAGATTATACATCTAGACAACTTTTTGTATAGGAGTGTTGATATGTTAAACAAGTTCAAATTTTTTTGTTGTATTTTAGTAATGTTCTTACTTCTACCGCTATCCCCTTTCCAATCACAAGCAGCAAACAATTTAGGTTCAAAATTACTCGTTGGATACTGGCATAATTTTGATAACGGTACTGGCATTATTAAATTAAAAGACGTTTCACCAAAATGGGATGTAATCAATGTATCTTTTGGTGAAACTGGTGGTGATCGTTCCACTGTTGAATTTTCTCCTGTGTATGGTACAGATGCAGAATTCAAATCAGATATTTCTTATTTAAAAAGTAAAGGAAAGAAAGTAGTTCTTTCAATAGGTGGACAAAATGGAGTCGTTTTACTTCCTGACAATGCCTCTAAGCAACGTTTTATTAATTCCATACAATCTCTAATCGATAAATACGGTTTTGACGGAATAGATATTGACCTTGAATCAGGTATTTACTTAAACGGAAATGACACTAATTTCAAAAACCCAACTACTCCCCAAATCGTAAATCTTATATCAGCTATTCGAACAATCTCAGATCATTATGGTCCAGATTTTCTATTAAGCATGGCTCCTGAAACAGCTTATGTTCAAGGCGGTTATAGCGCATACGGAAGCATCTGGGGTGCATATTTACCAATTATTTACGGAGTGAAAGATAAACTAACATACATTCACGTTCAACACTACAATGCTGGTAGCGGGATTGGAATGGACGGTAATAACTACAATCAAGGTACTGCAGACTACGAAGTCGCTATGGCAGATATGCTCTTACATGGTTTTCCTGTAGGTGGTAATACAAATAACATTTTCCCAGCTCTTCGTTCAGATCAGGTAATGATTGGACTTCCTGCAGCACCAGCGGCAGCTCCAAGTGGCGGATATATTTCTCCGACTGAAATGAAAAAAGCTTTAAATTATATTATTAAAGGAGTTCCGTTCGGAGGAAAGTATAAAATTTCTAACCAGAGTGGCTATCCTGCATTCCGCGGCCTAATGTCTTGGTCTATTAATTGGGATGCAAAAAACAACTTTGAATTCTCAAATAACTATAGAACATATTTTGATGGTCTTTCCTTGCAAAAATAACAAAGTAAAACTATAATTAGCCCTCATCAATCGGACATTTATGGGCAATCAATGCAGGATAAAAACAACAATAGGTCCCTTTATAGGTCCTATTGTTGTTTTTTATTTATGAAAATTACTTTGTCACATCTAAAGTTTTAAGAAACTCTTTTCCATCGACCAACATCGCACGTTCCTTGGAATCATATTGTTAAATATTCTAGTTACTATTTTGCTTCAACACAAAAATTGAAAGTTCAGGTACACTACAAAATCTAACAGGCATCCTAGTAGTCCCAATGCCACGATTTACATATAAATATAACGGCTTACTCTTCCCCTCTACTTCATACATACCTTCAACGTAGTGCTCAGCTAGTTTGGTAGTAATTAACGGACCTACAAAAGGAATTTGGACTTGTCCTCCGTGACTATGTCCTGACAGTTGAAGATCAACTGGGTAACGATTTATTTTGGTTACAACATCCGGCTCATGTACTAATAACATGTTGAAATCATTTTGTTTCAAGTTTTTTAAAGTTGAATCTATTTTCGGCTTCCCTAATAGAAAATCATCCAAACCTGATATTATAATATATTTGCCGTTTTCCACTTTAATTTTCTGCACTTCATTTACTAATACAGAAAAACCAGCTTCTTCCATATATTTTTTGTAAAATAAACTACCGCCCCCGCCCCTATCATGATTCCCAAACACAGCATATTTCCCTAAGGGAGCGTAAATTTTCTGCAAAATAACCTTCGCTTCTTCTCTTTCCGCACTATAAGACCCAAATTTATCTATTAAATCTCCGGTAAAAACTACTATATCCGGATGTAATTCATTCATCTTCTCCACTAAATGTTCAAGTTGTTTCAGTGTAAACTCTGGTCCTAAATGTACATCTGAAAACTGCAATATTTTTTTATTATTAAACTCTTTAGGAATTGTAGAAGCTTCTATTTCATTCCACGTAACTGTTACTAGTTTTCGTTCTATTTCTGTCGCATAATAATACAAACTTACTGGTATCATTAATATACTTATAAAACTAATAATAAATATCTTTACGATTGATTTTTTTCGTTCTTTTTTTACATGATTCGTATTCATGTTTTCACCTCTAGAAACACTTTAAATCCTTATTGTTACATTCATGTGACAACATGAACAATATTATCAATATGTAATTCCCTCTCTATTCACTTTGACAATTTTATACAGAAGTCATAACATATTTTTATAATACATAGATTTTCGAAATTTTTTCTATTCATTCCATCATTTGATTACGGAGGGGTTATTCATGTCTGTATTTACACCAGAAGAAATTACGGAACTTGCTGCGAATTCAGGAAGGAAAAAAGCTCATTTATCATTGCTCCCTATGCTAATTCTTGGTTTTTTTGGTGGCGCTTTTATCGCATTAGGGTATTTACTCGATATTCATGTTATTGGGACAATGCCAAAATATTGGGGATCATTTTCTAGTTTTCTAGGCGCTGCTGTATTTCCTATTGGTCTTATTCTCGTTATTCTTGCAGGCGGTGAACTAGTAACCGGTAACATGATGACAGTTTCTATGGCCTGGCTCCAAAAGAAAATTACTTTATTTTATTTCATACGAAATTTAGTTATTGTTACATTTAGCAATTTCATAGGGGCTGTATTTGTAGCCTACTTTTTCGGTCATATCGTTGGCTTAACTGAGGGAGCTTTTTTAGCGAAAACTATTTCTATCGCTCAAGCGAAACTACAAGATAGGCCATTGCAAGCATTTATTTCTGCAATCGGATGTAATTGGCTCGTTTGTTTAGCTGTTTGGCTCAGTATGGGAAGTAAAGAATTTATCGGAAAGATTATCGGTATTTGGTTCCCGGTTATGACTTTTGTTGCGATTGGATTTCAACACGTTGTAGCCAATATGTTTGTCATCCCAGCCGCGATTTTTGCCGGTCATTTCACTTGGGCTGAATATTTTCCAAACTTTATTTTTGTTTTCTTTGGAAATCTAGTAGGAGGTATGTTATTTGTAGCACTACCTTACTTCATATCTTATAATAAGAAACTACCTGCTCATCAAGAGAAGACTGAAATGAAGAACAAATCTCTGTCCGCTTAAATGGAATGTCTATAAAGTGCCCTAAAAAATATTACAAATTTCATTTTTTTTGCGAATATATGTACGTACACTTGTTCTCGAATGTTTTATACGTTATAATAACAACTTAAATAGCATTATTTACATATGAGGTGAAAAACATGAACAAAACAGAATTAATTAAAAACGTAGCACAAAATGCTGAGATTTCTCAAAAAGAAGCTACTGTAGTTGTACAAACTGTAGTAGAATCAATCACTAACACTTTAGCTGCTGGTGAAAAAGTACAACTTATCGGATTCGGTACATTCGAAGTTCGTGAAAGAGCTGCTCGTACAGGCCGTAACCCACAAACTGGTGAAGAAATGCAAATCGCAGCTTCTAAAGTACCTGCTTTCAAAGCTGGTAAAGAACTAAAAGAAGCTGTAAAATAATGAAAAATATCCTTCTCATTTATGAGAAGGATATTTTTTTCATAACATAATTAATAAAAATCTGACCATTATGTTGTTTCTTTTGTTCTTTTATGCAAATAAAATCTTTACTTTCAAAAAAAGGTTTTGCGGTAATGCTCGCCTCTGTATATATCTCCCTATGCCCTAGGTTCACTGCTTCTTTTTCTAACTTCTGTAGTATGTATGAAGCGACTCTTTCCCCTTGATAATCTTTATGCGTAAATAAACGATCTATGTAACGATCATCGTTATAATCCCCAAACCCCACAATCACACCTTTATGATCCGCTACATAGCTAATATTCTTTTCTAAAGACTGTAACCAATTTTCTCTATCTAGTCGCTCCGGTGCCCACGCCTGTAGCTGTAACTCATTATAATCTTTTGCATTAACCGTATGAACTGTTTCATAGAACAATTGTAATACTTGATCTAAATCTTCTTTCTGGAATGTTCTAATTATAATATCTTTTAACATATATAAGTCTCCTTACGAAACTACCTCTTAACTTTTCTACTACATACGATTCTATATTTCTGCTTTATTATATCGTTTTAATTTCTATACGAACAAAAAAACAATACTTATTCAAGTATTGTTTTTTAATTCTATTCAATTACTTAATGTAGCTTTTTAAGGTTTTAATTTAACTCTTTGTAATCGTAATGCATTTAATACAACGGATACAGAACTAAATGCCATCGCTGCTCCAGCAACCCAAGGGGCTAAGAAACCTAATGCCGCAATTGGAATTCCTAACGCGTTATAAGCTAATGCCCAGAATAAATTTTGTTTAATATTTCTTATCGTCATTTTACTCATAAAGATCGCATCAGCAATACTATTTAAGTCACCGCGGATTAACGTTATATCCGCTGCTTCCATCGCTACATCCGTTCCCGTTCCAATTGCCATACCAATGTTCGCTGTAGCAAGAGCAGGAGCATCATTTATCCCGTCTCCAACCATCGCTACTTTCTTACCTTGTGCTTGGAGTTTTTTCACTTCTTCTGCTTTTCCTTCTGGTAATACTTCTGCAATTACGTGATCAATACCAACTTGCCCCGCAATTGCCTGAGCAGTTTGTGTATTATCTCCTGTAATCATAACAACGTCTAGACCCATTTTCTTAAGTCTTGCGATAGCTGCTTTTGAAGTATCTTTTACAGTATCTGCAACGGCCACTATACCAGCATATTCTTTATTGATCGCAATAAGCATCGCTGTTTTTCCTTCTCGTTCTAGCGCTTCCATCGATTTAGAAACTTCTTCAATATTAATATCGAATTTCTTCATTAATCGACGTGTACCAATTAATAATTGTTTCCCTTCTACAACGGATTCGATACCGAATCCCGGAATCGCTTCAAACGTTTCTGAGCTTGGGATATCAATTTTCTTTTCTTTAATTCCTTCTACAATTGCTTCTGCAAGTGGGTGTTCAGAATTTTTTTCTGCCGCACCTACTAAACGTAGTATTTCTGCTTCATGGAATCCATCTGCTACCATTACATCTGTTAACACCGGTTTCCCATTTGTCACTGTACCCGTTTTATCTAGAATAACTGTATCTAATCGGTGCGTTGCTTCTAAATGCTCTCCACCTTTAAATAAAATACCATACTCAGCCGACCTTCCTGATCCCGCCATAATAGACGTAGGTGTTGCAAGACCTAATGCACACGGACAAGCGATAACAAGTACTGCTATCATTTTCTCAAGTGCTCCGCCAAAATCACCAGGTGTAACAAATATCATCCATACTGCAAATGTGATAATCGCAATCACAACTACAACCGGTACGAAAATACCTGAAATTTGATCTGCTACCCTTTGAATAGGAGCTTTTGAACCTTGTGCTTCTTCTACTACTTTAATAATTTGAGCTAATGCAGTATCTCTTCCTACTTTAGTTGCTTTCACTTTTAAAAATCCATTTTTATTTATTGTCGAACCTATTACTACATCCCCAATTGACTTATCAACAGGAATACTTTCACCCGTTAACATCGATTCATCAATTGCTGACTTTCCTTCTACAATCTCACCATCTACTGGTATTTTTTCACCAGGCTTTACATAGACGATATCACCAGCTACTACTTCTTCAATCAAAATTTTTATTTCTGTTCCATCTCGCACAACTGTAGCTGTCTTCGCTTGTAAACCCATCAATTTTTTAATTGCTTCTGATGAGCGCCCTTTTGCTTTCGCTTCAAATAATTTACCTAAAATAATTAATGTAATAAGTACCGCACTCGTTTCAAAATATAAATCTGTCATATGTTTCGAAGAACCAATAGATTGAATACTTAAATATACACTATAGAAATACGCGGCCGACGTTCCAAGCGCCACGAGAACATCCATATTCGCACTTTTATTACGTAACGCTTTATAAGCTCCAACATAAAACTGTCCACCAATGATAAATTGAACAGGAGTTGCAAGTGCTAGTTGCACCCAAGGGTTCATTAACATATCTGGTAAATAAATAAACGACGTAAATGAGAAATGACTAACCATTGCCCATAATAATGGGAAAGATAAAATAAACGAAATAATAAACTTCTTCTTTTGTCTTTCAATTTCTTGTAATCGATGATCAGTTGATGCATCTTGATCATCTGGTTTCACTTCTAATTTATATCCTAGCTTCGTAATCGCGCTCTTCATTTCATTTACATTAACTTCATCATGATTAAAGTCTACTGTAGCTGATTCTAAAGCAAAATTTACTGTCGCTTTGTTCACACCATCTAACTTATTTAAACGCTTTTCAACTCTATTTGCACATGCTGCACATGTCATTCCTGAAACAGTAAATTCAGCTTTATCACTTACAATTCCATATCCTAACGCTTCAACTTTTTCTTTAAATTGTTGTAGATTTGTTTTAGTTGGATCGTACATTATTTTTGTTTTTTCAAGCGCAAAATTTACATTTGCCTCATGAACACCTTCTACTTTTTTTAGACCTTTTTCAATTCTATTTGCACATGCCGCACATGTCATTCCTGATATTTGAAGATTGGCCTCTTTTTGTTCATTCATGTCTCTCACCTCTATATACCCTTATGAGGTATAATTATTAGCAAAATAAATCGTACTTCGTTTAAAGTACGATTTATTTCCATATCTAAAAATAATTATTGAACATCGTATCCTTGGTCTTCGATTACAGCAACGATATCTTTTAATGTTACGGCAGACGAGTCGATAGTAACTTCAACAGTTCCTTCTGCTAATTGAACCTTCACTTGTTCAACACCGTTTAGCTCTTTCACACTGCTTTCGATAGCATTTACACAATGTCCACAAGACATACCTTCAACTTGTAATGTTAACTGTTCCATTTAAAATCCTCCTCTTGTTTCTTCATTCTTTGTTAATCACAATTACATCTTACCATACCCCCCTAAGGTAATCAATGGTTTTGTATCATGATTTTTCAATTATTTTCTAAAAGTTTATTTTACACACACTTTTTCACATCAATACCCCGAAATCTTATTATGAAGGTAAACAAAAAAACAAGCCAGTGACATACTAGCTTGTTTTTACGCTTTTGAAAAACGTTCAAATACAGTCATTAATTCTTCAATTGCTTCGTCACCATTGCCATCTTTAATAGCACCTGAAACACAATGACTTGTATGGTTTTTTAATACACCCATTCCTACTTTTTTCATCGCTGCATTAATCGCTGAAATTTGCACTAAAATATCCACACAATAGCGATCATTTTCAATCATATTTTGAATACCGCGGACCTGTCCTTCAATCCTCTTTAATCTATTTATAATTTGTTCTTTTTCTTTTTCTGATCTATGTGTTACCACTTCATGCTCTTTATGCCCCATATTATCACCTTCTTAAAGTTTCTCTTCATCCAATAAAACAATTGCTTTTACGAGTATACCAATTATAGCATTAATTATCTATGTATGATACCCCATATGAGTATATTTCCGCTCTAAGCTTATTCTTAACAATTTATTAGCTTCTCAGTCTCAATTTTCATGATACCCTTTCTTTTTTCAAAAAAACATTACATTCTCCATCAGAACTTAATAAAGTAAAATGTTTAATCACTTTTGTGCTATGTTCTTCAACTAAAGCCTCCATTAATGTACATTCCCTAACCATTTCTCGTTGCAAATATAAAAGGGCTACCTTAGTAGCCCTTAATAAAATAATTAATTTTCATCAGTTATAAAATACGTAGTTGTAAAGAGTACAATTTCTTAGTTTTCAAAGTTATTCTTTTACAGGAATAACAGCACCGTTATATTCCTTATTAATAAAATCTTCAATTTCTTTCGAATGTAATACTTCTACAAGTGCTTTAATTTCTTTCTTATCTTTGTCACCTTTACGAACTGCAACTACGTTTACATATGGCGAATCCTTACCTTCAATCGCAATTGCATCTTTTCTTGGATTTAATTTTGCATCAATTGCATAGTTAGCATTAATTAAAATAGCATCACCTTCTTTATTTTTATACATTTGTGTTAATAAACCAGGTTCAATGTCTGTTTTGAATTTTAAATTTTTCGGATTTTCTGTAATATCTTTTACGGTTGCTTTTACAGGATCTATACCATCTTTAATTTTTAAAATACCTTCTTTTTGTAAAATTGCTAAACCACGTCCATGATCAGTAATTGCATTACTCATAATAATTGTTGCACCATCTGGAAGCTCTTTTAGATTTTTATATTTTTGAGAATATAAACCGATTGGTTCAATGTGTATTTTTCCAGCTACTTCAAAATCATATTTTTTGTCTTTCATTTCTTTCTCTAAGAATGGAATACCTTGGAAATAATTTGCATCTAATTCTTTATTCGCCAATGATTTATTTGGTAATACGTAGTCTTGGAATTTTTTAATTTCTAGTTCTACACCTTTTTTCTCAAGTAATGGTTTTGCTTTTTCCAAAATAACTGCATGAGGTACATTAGAAGCACCGACAACAAGCTTATCTTCACTTTTACCTCCACAAGCAGTTAAACCAAAAATTGCCGTTGTAATAAGTCCTGATAGTAATAGTTTTTTCATGTTGTAAACACCCTTCTTCTTTTATGTATTTATTTATTAATTCACGCTGTAACAAATCAATAATCCATTTTATTAGAACAACACTAGGACATGCACAAATTGGTTCATTGATTTTCACATCGTTATTCCTCCTGCACACGGACTGTATAAATCTCTCTATTTTCCTCCAGAATAGTCTTTACTCACAGTCGAGAACAATAAAAAAACCTTTCTGTCCTTAGAATGAGCAGAAAGGTTTGTATGCATATATCGATACTATCCCTTTCTCTCATCTCTCAAAGCATTTGCTTTGCAGGAATTAGCACCATTTCAATGTAAAAATTGATGGTTGCTGGGTTTCACAGGGCACAGTCCCTCCACCTCTCTAGATAAGAGAAATCAGATTTAATTTTCATCTGATTCGAAATCTATTAAATTATCTATATTTTATGAATTGAATTTTATCAACATAAACTCGTTATGTCAATAATTGTTTATGAAAAAACTTCAATCACAAATATAAAAGTCTCAATTCACATGTGTAAATTGAGACTTTTTTCTTCCTATATATAGTTATTGCTGATCGCATACTTTTGTATCATTCACTACTGAAGTTCCTTCAACGGTTACCGTATGAAAACAGTCATTTACTCGAACTGTTACAACATTATCTTGCCGATCAATGATATGATATTCATTAAAATTTTTATTCAGAGCACTGCGAATTTGTTCTCCTTCATAAATTGGGATGCCATGCGATAAAACCCAAATAAGTCCAGCGATAGCAAGAATAGTTTTCATACGATCTACCTCCTTGGGAATATAGTGAACTTTTAATCCATACTTTTTCAGCTCTACAAATCATGATCGGAATAAACCAAGCCTTTTTGGAAATAAGTTCATTTCGTCTATTTTATGTTTATGCTAATTGTGACCGTTTTGTGACAACTTTTTGTCTCTTTAGACGAAAAGTTGAAACAAAACTTTCAAAAAGGACAATTCTACATATCAAAAAAGGTTATGGAATGTTTCATCCATAACCTTTTTTCCTATACGTAACTAATAAATCTCAATCCTTTACTTAAAGAAGTCGGCACAACAGATGCATGATTCTCCCCTTCAGCTTCATAAAACTTAAATTTAAGTTTATCGTGGTTTACTTGGAGAAGGCGCTCTGATAATTCATTTGCGCCTACAACCATATGCTCTCGTTCTAGTGACCCAACTGTAAGGAACACTCCTGTTTCAAACTTAGCATTGTTTAATTCATGTATAAGGTTCTCTTCTTTTTCAAGTACGGATTGGTTATTCCACCATATAGATGGACTACTAATAAAATAATTTTGAAAAGCATTTAAGTTTGTAAATAGTATATAAAGAGCAAATAGTCCACCTAAAGAATGTCCAAATAACGTTTGCTTACTTTTATCGATCTCAAAATTCTTTTCAATTTGTGGTTTCAGTTCTTCTTCAATAAAAGTAAAGAAATTATGTGCTCCTCCTGTTTTAGGCCACGGTTTACCGTCTGGTTTTAAAGGGGCATCTTTTGAAATTACGCTAGGCGTAAAATCATAACATCTTTCTTCCCCTGAAAATGCGCCTTCAATTGGATAACCCAATCCTACTATAACAGCTGGTGAAACACCGGTTTTTTCCGCTCTTACTGATTGTATTTTAACTGCTTCATGAAATGTTTGAAAAAAGGCATTGCCATCTAATACATAAATGACAGGATATCCTGAATCCGGTGCTGGTTGCCTCGGCTTTGAAATATGAATTTGATATTCCTTACCTTCTAATTTTGAATACATTTTCCACTGTTCTGTATTAGATGTTATAATCTGCTGTTTTTCAACTGTAGTATTCACCCTATCCCCCCTTTTTAACTTGTTACATATATTTCGATTTTTTCTTCTTGAGATACAACGCTATCATAACCGAAACAAACAGGAGCCCCGTTATACGGATCTATCATGACACGTGCATCAATATGAAATACTTCTTTTAACACTTCATTTGTAATGATTTCTTCTGGGCTACCAGTTGTAACAATTTCTCCTTCCTTCATTGCAATAATTTCATCTGAAAACCTTGCTGCATGGTTAATATCATGTAATACCATAACAACCGTACAATTATGTTCTTTATTTAACTTCTCCACAATTTGTAATACATCTAATTGATGAGACATATCAAGGTATGTAGTTGGCTCATCTAATAGCAACACTTCTGTCTCTTGTGCTAATGCCATCGCTAGCCATACCTTTTGTCTTTGACCACCTGATAAATTTGCAATTTGTCTCGTTCGAAATTCAGAAGTTTTCGTTATATTTAATGCCCAATCAATCATTTCTTTATCTTTTGTCGTTAACTTATTTACGTTATTTCGATGTGGATAGCGTCCATAAGAAATTAATTCTTCCACTTTAAGTTCACCTGGTGCAATTGGAGTTTGCGGTAGTAAAGCTAACTGCTTCGCAATTTCTTTCGTTGAAATTGTATGTAAATCTTGCCCTTGTAAATATACTTTTCCGCTTTTTTGTTTTAAAATTCTTCCCATTGTTTTTAACAATGTTGATTTACCGCAACCGTTCGGACCTATAATTGTCGTTACTTTTCCTTCTTGTATTTCCACATTTAAATCGCGAAACACTGTAAGCTTTTCATAACTTGTTTCTAAATTTTTTGCACTTAAAATACTCACTTTTATTCCTCCTCTTACGCTTTCGCCTTATAAAGTAAATATAAGAAATACGGTACACCGACAATAGAAATAACGATTCCAACTGGTAACTCTACAGGTGTGAAAACTGTTTTTGCAATAAAGTCTGAGGCAACTACAAGAAACATTCCGATTACGCCGCACGTGGGAATTATATACTTATGTTGAATACCGACAAGTCTTTTCGCTATATGCGGTGCCATTAAGCCAATAAAACCGATACTCCCTGAAACAGCAACACATGCACTCACAAGCCCGATACTGCTTAATAATAAAATCGATTTCTCTCTTTCTACTGAAACACCTAAACTTGTAATACTCGTTTCTTCCAATTGAAATAAATCTAGTAAATATGCTTTCTTTTGTATAAGTGGAATTAAAATAATAAGCCATGGTAACATAGCCACAATATACTTCCAGTTCGCACTATATATGCTTCCAGAAACCCACACTGCAGCCATCTCGAAATCAGTTGACTTCATTTTAAGTGATAAGTACATAGAAAAGGCCCCAAATCCTGATCCAATTGCAATCCCTGTTAATAAAAGTCGCTGCGAATCTAACTTACCGTTTTTCCAAGAAAAAAGATAGATGATAATAGCAGCACCTAATCCGCCGACTAAACCAAACATTGGCATCATCATAATAGAAACCCAGTCTGTGCTTTTTAATTGTCCTTGAAAGAAAAACATAAAAATGACGATCGCTGTTCCCGCACCGGCATTTACTCCTAAAATACCTGGGTCTGCCAATCCATTTCTCGTAATCCCTTGAATAACGGCACCCGCAACACCAAGGCCTAATCCTACTAATCCAGCAATTACGATACGTGGAAGACGAAACTCAAAAATAACTAAATCATGTTCTGGTACTGGATCAATTCTAAAAAGTGTTTTAAACACATCTGTAATCGTAATGTCGAACGTACCATTTGTTAAACTAATATAAATAGCACATAGTATTAAAAATATAATAATCCCCATCGTCATTCCGAAACGTTGACTTGAACTTTTAAGCATGTCTCTCTCCTCCTCTTGTACGGATTAAATAAAGGAAGAAAGGAATTCCAATTAAAGATGTTACGACTCCAATTGGCGTTTCAAATGGATAATTTACAAATCTACTTAAAACATCACATAACGCTAAGAAAACCCCACCAATAACGCCTGCACATGGCAATATCCATTTATAATCTACTCCAATTATAAAGCGGGTAATGTGCGGAATAATTAAACCTACAAAACCAACTTTTCCTACTAAAGCAACTGCTGTTCCTGTTAAAAAAATTACCGATAAAATTGCCATCGCTTTAACTAGTTTTGTACGCTGTCCTAAATTAATAGAAACCTCTTCGCCTAATGAAAGAATGGTAATAGATTTTGATATTAACAATGCTAAAATTATTCCAATTATCCCAAACGGTATCGTAATTTTAATTATATTAGGATCTACTTGATCTAACTTTGCATTAAACCAAAAACTAACATTTTGAGAAATTTGGAAATACGAAGCCATGGCAGCCGATACACTGCTTAAAAATGTTCCAATAACTGTTCCGATAATTGCTAACCTAACTGGTGATAAGCCATTTTGAAGGAGCGAACCAAAACCAAACACGATACCGGCTCCGAGTGCAGAACCAATCATTGAACATACAACCATACCAATTGATGACATTCCTGGAAGAAAAATCATACAAAGTGTAATAACAAAGGCAGCACCATCCGTCACACCCATAATAGAAGGGGATGCAAGATAGTTTCTTGTCATCCCCTGCATAAGTGCTCCTGATATGGCTAGAAATGCTCCGACTAAAAGAGCTGCAACTACCCTTGGTAAACGTGAAGTAATAATAATATTATGATTTACATCACTTGAATCAAAATGAAATAATGCGTTCCACACTGTTTCAGCATCAATACTTTTCGCCCCATACAAAATCGAAAGTATAACTGTAAATAAGATGAGTATGGGTGCTATACATAATATAGTTACTGGTACTGCATTTGTTTTCTGCATATCATTCAACGCACCTTACTTATTGTATTATTTAGATAAATTTTTCACTGCTTCTTTTAAGAAGGCAGTTTTACTCCAAGCAGTACCACCTTGTGCCATTGGATCTACAACGTTTACAAATACTTTCTTTTCCTTCGCAGCATTCATACTTTGCCAAATTGGATTACTTTCAATTTCTTCTAACACTTTTGGATTTTTATTTTCACTTGCCTCATATTGTAAGAAAATATAATCTGGGTTAAGTTCAGCAAGTTTTTCAAATGAAATTTTCTCTTGTGCTTTTACAGTTTTCAATTGTTCTGGAGCAGTTAGTCCAAGATCTTTATAAATTACAGGGTTGAAGTATACTCCTTCTGGATATAGGAATAATTCGTTTGCTCTTAGTCTAATGACAAGTACTTTTTTATCTTTTAACTTATCTCCTAGTTTTGCTTTTGCTTTTTCAGCGTCTGAATTGTAGTCTTTAATAATTTTTTCTGCTTTATCTTTTTTACCAGTTAATTCTCCCATTAACTTTAAGTTATCTTCCCAATTTGTTGAAACGTGTGATACCGGGAATGTAGGAGCTACTTTCGTAAACTTTTCAGCTGTTTCTGCTGGAAATTTCGTACTTGATGTAATCACATCTGGTTTTAATTGTAGTAATGTTTCGAAATTGGGTTGCATTTTCTCACCAACAGATTTCGCACCTTCTAACTCTTTTTCCAGGTACTTTGGTAGTTTACCACCTACAGTAATGGCACCAACTGGTTTAATTCCAAGTACTGCCGCATCTTCCATTGACTCTAAACTAGCTGTCGCAATTTTATCTACTTTTGCTGGCACTGTATATTCTTTACCTAAATATGTAATTTTTCGTTTTTCATCTTTTTTCGTTTCCGTAGCTTTTGTCTGTTGTTTTTGCTCGCCTGAAGTTTTATCCGCACTATTACATGCCGCTAAACCTACACTTAAAACTGTAACCATCCCTAAAGTAAATAATTTCTTGTTCATCTTTATATGTCTCCTCTCAAATTTTCAAACTATATTCTCAATAGAATTTAACTATATGAATCTTATCCCATATATATATTTCATTAGATTAATAATTTTATCCAGAACTCATTCACGTTCACTTCCCCTAGACTATAATTCTTTTACGCCTTCATCACTTGATAATCATTTTCACTGATAATGATTATCGTTACTAAGTATATATTTAATATGAAATTATTTCAAGAATGATTTGAAAAATTTTAACAAACTGAATTAAAAAAAGAAGTATCTCCCTAATATTAGGGAGATACTTCTTTTTTTAGAAATTTATATGCAATTCAACTGGACAATGGTCTGATCCCATCACTTCACTATTAATTTTCGCTTCTGTTATCTGGTCTTTCATTCTTTCCGAAACAACAAAATAATCTAAACGCCATCCGATATTTTTCGCTCTCGCGCCCATACGATACGACCACCACGAGTATGCACTTTCTTGATCAGGATAAAGGTAACGATATGTATCAATAAATCCTTCTTCTAAAATACATGAAAATTTCTCTCGCTCCTCATCAGAGAATCCAGGATTTTTACGATTACTTTTTGGATTTTTCAAATCGATTTCTTTATGAGCAACATTTAAGTCTCCACAAAAAATAACTGGTTTTTTCTCATCTAATCGTTTGATATAGGACCTGAAATCATCTTCCCATTTCATTCTGTAATCTAATCGTTCTAATCCACGTTTTGAATTTGGTGTATATAACGTTATCATATAAAAATCTTCGAATTCTAAAGTAATAAGTCGCCCTTCTTGATCATGCTCTTCAATGTCTAAACCATATGTAACTGAAAGCGGTTCTTTTTTCGAAAAAATAGCAGTTCCTGAATATCCTTTTTTCACAGCATAATTCCAGTATGTATAATATCCCTCTAGATTTAAATCAATTTGCCCTTCTTGTAATTTAATCTCTTGTAGACAAAATATATCAGCACTTGATTCCTCGAGATATTCCAAGAATCCACCTTTTGCGATAACTGCTCGCAAACCATTTACATTCCATGAAATTAACTTCACTTTTAGCCCTCCTCTTGATGTTTATTTCCAAATTTCATGCTATCACAAAATAGAAAAACAATCATATTTTCACCTTTGTAATCTTGCTCTTACATTTATGAATACATACATACGCACTTTATTCAGGTTATACTAATTTCAGAGGTGATGTTCTTTGCACAATGAAGGAGTTATATTAACAAATGAGTATTGGCAAGCAATTATTCATAATGATTCTTCCTATGATAGCAAATTCTTTTATGCTGTGAAATCAACTGGAATTTTTTGCAGGCCATCATGCAAATCAAGAATACCGAATAGAAACAATGTACGAATTTTTCATCATGCAGAGCAAGCATTAAGCGAAAACTTTCGCCCGTGCAAACGTTGTAAGCCAAATGGGATCACTTTACCTAATGAAGAGTGGGTAGAACAAATTAAAGACTATATCGAAAAGCATTATGACGAATCCTTAACTCTCGACATGCTTGCGGAAATGTGTCACGGTAGCCCTTTTCATTTACAGCGTACTTTCAAAAGAATAATAGGGCTAACTCCTATAGAATATATACAACAATTCAGGGTTCTTAAAGCAACCAAATACCTTTTACACACAAATCAATCTATTAAAGAAATTAGTACTGCTGTCGGGATAGAAAACCCAGAGTATTTCGCAACTTTATTTAAAAAGAAAACCGGATTTACTCCTACTGAATATCGAAAAAAGAACGAAATGAAAGAGGGATACGATAATGAATTCCTACAAAAATAATTATATATATTGGACGCTACTTACACATAAAAATTGGCGATTTCATATTGCTGCAACTGAAAATGGACTATGTTTCATTGGATCACAAGACGAAAACTTTGAAGAATTAAATATATGGGCTAGAAAAAAACTGCCCCAACATATATTGATTCATAGTCCAGATTACTTGCAAATATATACGCAAGAAGTTATCGAGTATTTAGAAAACAAGCGAGAAACTTTTACATTTCCTATCGATGCTTATGGAACTAATTTTCAATTATCTGTTTGGAATGCGGTACGTGAAATTCCTTATGGAAAGACATATTCTTATACAGAAATTGCTGAAAGAATTCAAAAACCTAAAGCTGTGCGCGCCGTTGCTTCTGCTATTGCTGCTAACCCTCTCCTTATTACTATTCCTTGTCACCGTGTTATTGGGAAGAATGGGAAACTAACCGGATTTAGGGGTGGATTAGAAATGAAGAAAAAATTGCTTACATTAGAAAAGTTACAGGTGGAATTCATATGACAGCAGAATATAATAGCGCATTATCTGTAGCAGTTCCGAAAGAATTTTGTTTTCAAGAAAATTTACGCTATCTATCACGTTCTAACAATGAATGTATGTTCCATATTGAAGACAATAAAATTTATAAAGTTATCCCTGTTCAAGATGTAAATCCTTTAGTTGAAATTAGTTTGAATACTGATGGCAATATTCAAATACGTTTTTTAGGAGAGTTATATACTCATGAAAGATGGGTAAGCGATGCTGTAGCTAACTATATAAAAGAATGGTTTGATTTAACTACTGATTTAGCCCCTTTTTATACATTAGCGAAACATGATTTACTCCTTCAAGGACCAATTGAACAATATTATGGCCTTCGTAATTTAGGTATTCCAGACTTATTTGAGGCACTTTCCTGGGGAATTATCGGTCAACAAATTAACTTAACATATGCTTATACGCTAAAAAGGAGATTAGTTGAGCAATTTGGAAGTTATGTAGAATGGGACGGTAGAAAACATTGGATATTCCCATCACCTGAAACAATTGCAAATCTACATGTAGAAGATCTCCAACAATTAAAAATAACGACTAGAAAATGTGAATACTTAATCGGTATTGCGAAGCTTATTACAGAAAGAAAACTATCAAAAGAGGATTTACTGCAAACACAAGATGTAAAGGTTGCTGAGAAACAATTAACCGCCATCCATGGTATAGGACCATGGACTGCCAACTATGTTTTAATGCGTTGTTTAAGATTCCCTTCAGCTTTTCCAATTGATGATGTTGGTCTCCATAATGCAATTAAATTTATAATAGGCTCCGAAAATAAACCGACTAAAGATGAAATAAAAGACTTTGCAGCAAACTGGGCTAATTGGGAGTCTTATGCGACTTTTTATTTGTGGCGAGTACTATATTAAAAGAACCAAGTAGCACATTTGTACTACTTGGTTCTTTTTTAAGCTTGCTCCTCAAAACGTCTTGCAATTTCTACAATAACTTGAACAGCTTTTTCCATAGTATCTACCGAAACATACTCAAATTTACCGTGATAGTTTTCACCACCAGTGAAAATATTCGGCGTCGGTAATCCCATATATGATAATTGTGATCCATCTGTTCCTCCGCGAATCGGATGAATATTTGGTTCAATGTCTAAACTTTTCATTGCTTCATATGCAATATCAACAATTTCTCTTACTGGTTCAATTTTTTCAAGCATGTTATAGTATTGATCATTCATTTCTAAAACGACTGCATCTTTCCCATACTTCTCTTGCATTTGTTTCACAATATTTTCAATGGTATTTTTACGTGTTTCAAAATTTTCACGATCAAAATCTCGAATAATATAATATGCTTTACTTTGCTCAACATCACCATTTAAAGAGAGTAAATGGTAAAACCCTTCGTATCCTTCAGTATACTCTGGTGCCTCTTCTACTGGTAAATACCCGTTAAACTCCATAGCCAGTTTAGTTGCATTGCGCATTTTATTTTTCGCTGTTCCAGGATGTGTATTCGTTCCGTTAAACGTTAACTTAGCACCTGCAGCATTAAAACTTTCATACTCTAAACCACCTAATGGACCTCCATCCATCGTGTAAGCAAATGATGCACCGAACGCCTCTACATCAAAATGCGCTGGCCCACGACCAATTTCTTCATCCGGTGTAAATGCTACTCTTATTTTCCCGTGCTTAATTTGCGGATTATGTATTAAATGGTTCATTGCAACCATAATTTCTGTAAGACCAGCTTTATCATCTGCTCCTAGAAGTGTTGTACCATCAGTTGTAATAATGGTATGTCCTTTATATGATGGTAATTCTGGGAACTGCTCTGGTGTTAACACAACATTTAGCTCTTCATTTAATGTAATCGCATTACCATCAAAATTTTCATGAATTTGTGGTTTGACGTTTTTCCCTGTAAAGTCTGTTGCCGTATCTAAGTGGGCTAAAAATCCGATTACAGGAACATCCTTGTCCGTATTAGCAGGAAGTGTTGCCATTACATAGCCATTATCATCCATCGTTACTTCTGTTAAACCAATTTCTTTTAGCTCTTCCACTAATAACTTACCAAACTCAATTTGTCCTGGTGTTGTTGGTACTGTATGGCTTTCTTCATTTGATTGCGTATCAATTTTTACATATCTCGTAAATCTTTCAATAAGTTCTTGTTTCAAGTTCATTCACTCCCTTTTATGTTTCTCCCTCCATTATAATCCTTAAAACGAAATATTTTAACTTTTTTGACTGTGAAGATGTATATTTCATTTACATTGTTAACACTTTTAAACGCATGATAAAAAGACATAATATTTGTACATTAAGACCGTAACAGGTAACATACATAATTATAAAATATGGGAGGTTTTAAAGATGAGGCTAACTCTCTTTCGCTATTTTCTTTTTTTCTTAGGATTAATTTTCTTTGGCCTTGGAAACGCTCTCGCAGTCAAAGTTAAATTTCTCGGCTTGCACCCCTGGGAAGTTTTAAATATGGCTCTCTACCAAAAGTTTGGATGGACCATCGGTACGTGGAGTGTCATATGTGGGTTATGTCTCGTTCTAATATCTTTACTAGTAGATCGAAAATATATAAATGTGGGGACATTTTTGAATGCACTACTTATCGGTCCCATTATGGACTTTTTCTTACAATCAAACATGCTTCCAGAAGCTAGTAATTATTTATGGATAAACTTACTCATTTTATTTTCTGGTATTGCCATTACAGGTATCGGTGGAGGTATGTACGTTGCAGCTGGGATTGGCGCTGGACCCCGTGATGGATTCATGCTTACTATTTCAGACAAAACAGGACTTTCTATTAGCCGTGCTAGAATCATAGTAGAATGTATTGTACTAGTTATTGGATTTATGCTAGGAGGTCCTGTTTTCATCGTAACTTTTCTGTACACCTTTATTCAAAGTCCAATCTTTCAGCAATCATTTAAGATGTTTCAAACACTTTTACATACTTTACATGGCAAAAAGAAAATTAGTGAACATCTTTAAAGTACAGCTTAATACAAATAAATTCACCCTATTTACGACTCTCATCGCAAATAGGGTGTTTCTGTTTTTACCTCGCAATTTAAGAATATATACTACTCATTTACAATAAAAGTATATACATCATCATAAATACAGCCATTTACTTTAATCACATACTTCCCAGGTTTATTAAAACTAATTGTGTATTTATTTAACTGAATTGCTTCTTTATCTCCAGAAAGAATATCAATACTTCTGCCACTTAATACATACAATTCATTTAGATTCATCGTTACATCAATTGTATTGAAATTTTCTACTTTCACTTGCTGTGCTTCCGCAACGCTTACACTTGGTTCTAAAAACAGTAGTCCACTTAATCCAATCGTCCCCGCTAAAGCAACTCCCGCAAACTTTTTAATCTGTTTCATTACAATGACCTCCTTATAGATTTTGCGTAAAGGCAATGTCTCCCTTACACCACAAAGCCTATATGTAATGAAATGAAAAGTAAACGGGGACTGTAAGACAAAATTCTACATCTTTTTCTCCTATTGAATATAAATCCAACGTTTGGAGTTTTGACACATTTAAAATTGTTTCCCTAAACCAATTTCTCCATAATTTATTCAAAGACTGAATAATTACTTATTGATTTAACATTCTAAAAATAGTTGATAAAGATGCTTTCTATTCAAAAAAAAGACTTTGCTATAAAAGTAACTTTTACAACAAAATCCATGCAACTAATTTTATTCCGCTTTCCATAATCTCTCTACATTCATTAATTGTTCTTCTTTAAACTCCATCTTATATATATCCGGTTTTGACGTATTCATTAAAAATTCAAAACCATATTGTTTATCAAAATAGTTCATCATTAATGTCATGACAAGCCCATGTGTACCAATTACAATTTTGCATCCTTGAAAATCCATTAAGATTTCTTTTAATACTTTCACTACTCTTCTCTGGCAATCTGCATATGACTCTCCTTCCGTTCGTGCAAAGTCCGGATTAGAGAACATCTTCTGTACAAGTGGATACACCTCTTTGTCTGATATAACCTGATCCTCACTTGAAAACATACACTCTTTAAGATTTTCATATACTACTATTTCTTTTTCATGGAAATTAGCTGACTCCTCTATCGTTAGCATAGCCCGATTATAAGGACTTGAAATAAAAGTATCAATCCTCTCCGCTTTTAATATGTCAGTTACTCTACGGGCATCCATATGTCCCCTCTCAGTTAACCCGCGCATTCTTTCATTTCCTTCTAGTTTTGGTGATTCACCATGTCTAACCATATAAATATATGTGCTCATAATTTCTCCTTAAAATTTTTTATAAAGTGAAACTTTAATTAGCCCTTACTAATCGGGCTTTTACAGGAAAATAGCGAGATAAGTTAATAAATCACGTTCATTTATCCCATTTCAACACTTAGGCGTAATACTAAAATACTTTATAAACTGTGCTGATTTGTTCGTCTAATCCATTCTCCTACTAAACTCTCAAATAATTCAGGCTGCTCAATTTGCAAATTATGCCCTGCCATATCTAACACTGCTAATGTTGCCTTTGGATATTCTTCAATAATTTCTATAATATTTTGATAACCTACTGATATATCTTGTCTTCCAGTCAGTAAAAGAACGGGATTTTCATATTTTTCACGCTGAAAATCCATAGTAAGAGAGTAATTCTTTTGCAACCTTTCAATAAATTCATCATTAGCAACATCTAACCCAGGCTTAATTTCTTCTTTAAATCGCTTATATGTATATTCATTTGCTATTACAGCTAACTCACAAAATTCCTCTCTTTCTGTGGAAGTGAGCGTATTTAAAAATTCCTCATCTTGTACAATTACCTGTTTATCTGGAAGAATCCTTTTTTCTGGCTCCGCTACAACAACAGGACATACTAATAGTAATCCGCTAACTCTCTCAAACATCTTTGCAAGTATACCTTTAGCTAAATAGCCTCCATATGATTCTCCTACCAATAAAAATTTTTCAGTAGAAATGATTTCCTCAATAAATGTGATAAGCACTTCTACTATACGATCTGAACTATTTATCCAATTTGGAGCATTCGATTTTCCCATTCCAGGTAAATCAATATATATTCGCTTATAACCTTCATATTTCTGAAATACTGATTCCATACATTTCATCATTAACCTATGGTCAGGGGCGCAGCCATGTATGATAATGACCGGTTTACCCTCTCCCACAATTTCATAGTATATTTCTGCATCTTTAATTCGATATATCATAAAAAAGCCTCCCTATTTAGTGGCAATACTATTCCACTCTGTAAGAATACACGTTCTTATTTTATATCCTTTCTCAACATTTTCACAAATGTTAATTTTCAGATTAAAAAATAAAAAGCTCCCCAAAAAAGGATACTCATCATTTTATATGCAATTTTGCATCTCCACTTACAAATCACTAAAAAAACTTTACAATTCAAAGGATGACTAAATATACAATTTCTATTTAAAGTCTTGATGCAGTCTATACTATCAACCGCAATATTTTTTAAACCTTAAGAATACTTACACTCTTTAACACTTTCCTTATAAACATGATTTTTATAAGGAAATCTGATACAATTCTTAAATAATATTATTATGTATAGATATAACGAACATAGTGCATAATTAAAGAAGGTGATTTCATTGAAATTAAATAAAAATTTACAATTATGTATATTAATCGGAACATTAATATGCTATTCAATCTATTTTATATTTTTCTATCTGTTCCCTACTCATTTTTCAAATTCAGATGTACGCTTCGCTTCACTTGTCGTTGAAGCCATTACATTTGTATCACTGATTTACTCTATATATTCTAAAAAAGTCAGTTCAAATCCGTTTTGGATATGTATTACAATAGCAATTGGTAGTTTTTTATTAGGGAAAATAGTATATACATATCAAGATAGCTTCTTCGAAATTCCAATACATCGTTTTACGGTTTCTGATGTATTTTATATGTTTTTTCTATTTTTCTGTCTTATCGCTTTCTGCTATAAAATCTTAAAGGAATGCAATAAATGGGAAAAAGCGTTCTTTATTTGTGATATATGCATAGTGCTTACTTCCATATTTACATTAGAATGGTATTTATTTAATCAACCAAATTTAAATATATTCGCTCTTTCACTAGGAGATGTTTTCCTTTCATTTTTATACCCAATTGCAGATTTATTATTTCTACTACTAGGTGTTAGTCTCTTTTTCCGTCCAACAATTTTTAATTCCAAACGGAAAATTTATATCTTTATTTTTGTATTAATAAGTTCTGCAACTTTTAACTATATTTATTTTTACTTAAATAACCACTTATCAACTGAAACGATAATATTATTACGTCTTTTATATAGAATACCTATATTACTTATTGCAATAGCTGGCTCTATTTCAGAAGATCATAATAGCCATAAAAATTATTTCCTTGTAAACCCTATAATAGGAAAAAAAGCTTTAGTTGTATTTCCCTATCTTGCTGTTGCAATACTAATCGGGTTTACATTAAAAGAACAAACATCATCTTCAACTCTCATTACAGGAAATTGTATTACTTTTATTTTCGTACTCATTCGTCATTCTATCGTACGTATGCAAAACAATTCCTTAACAAAACGTTTGCAGGCATTTAATGCCCAACTAGAAGAAAAAGTTACTTTACGGACGTCTGATTTAGTTCATAAATCAGAGGCTCTTTCTCAAAAACAGCAAAAGTTTAAATCATTATATGAATATCATCCTGACCCTATCTTCACCATTGATTTAAATGGAATATTCTTAAATGTAAATAAGGCTGGGAGTGTACTACTTGGGGCACCAACAGATGAGTTACTAGGTGAAACTTGTTTTTCGATCATTTTAGATGAAGATAAGCATAAGCTAGCAATGGCATTAGAAAAAGTGAAACAACAAGAATCGGCATTCTTACAACTTAGTTCTCAATATAAAGATGGCTTTACTTATTTTTTATACGTTACAATCATTCCTATTATAATAGACGGACAAATTTCAGGAAGCTATATTATGGTGAAAGATATTACTGCACTAAAAAAACAGCAAGAAGAAATAAAATATTTAGCATTCCATGACACTGTAACGAAAATTGGGAACCGTGCCTTTTTCCATAAGAAATTAAAGAGAGTTATAAAAAATGCTAAAATAACAGAAAGCGAGTTTGCATTATTATATTTAGATTTAGATCGCTTTAAAGCAATTAACGATACACTTGGACATTCATCAGGAGATTACATATTAGAAGAAGTAGCAAAGCGATTCCAATCATGTCTTCCATCACATACTCATCTTTCAAGAATCGGTGGCGATGAATTTACAATCATAATTGAAAACTATACTGACGAAGATTACTTATTCCAATTATGTAACCAATTATTTAAATGCATGAAAAAGTCATTTATCATACATGAGCATAAATTAACTTTATCACTGAGTATCGGCATCGCTATTTATCCACATTCCGGAATCGATACCGCTACACTTCTAAAAAACGCTAATGTTGCAATGTATGATGCAAAAGCAAAAGAACTTAACTCTGTATCTATTTATGACGATGTAATCGCTAAAAAAATTGAAAGACGATTGCGATTAGAAAAAGATTTACCAAACGCACTACAAAATGAAGAATTGTTCCTTTTGTATCAACCTCAAGTTGATAGTGAATCTAATAAAATTATCGGTGCAGAAGCTTTAATTAGGTGGAATCATCCTGAATTAGGTATTATTTCTCCATACGAGTTTATTCCGATTGCAGAAGAAACACTACAAATTATTTCAATAGGTAAATGGACATTAGAGCAGGCTTGCAAGCAAATGAAACGTTGGCACGCACTCGGATATTCACATTTAAAAATAGGTGTGAATTTATCTGCTAAGGAATTTGAACAAGAGGATTTTGTAAAATCTATTTCTTCTACTTTAACAAATACAGGTTTACCAGCAAGCTCTCTTGATCTTGAATTAACAGAGCGAATTGCAATGATGGATGAGCGAGAAACATTGATAAAACTGCGTACACTAAAAAGTTTAGGGATTCACATTTCTATCGACGATTTTGGTACAGGTTATTCTTCGCTAGCCTACTTACCTTTGTATCCAATTGATACGTTAAAAATCCCGAGAGAATTTATTACAATGTCTGAAACATGTGATGATGGAATGGAAATTATTAAAACGATCATCACATTAGCAAATACATTAGGAATGTCTGTCATTGCTGAAGGTGTAGAAACGAAAGAGCACGTAAATTTCCTTCAAAAAAATAAATGTCAGTTTATTCAAGGTTATTATTACAGTAAACCTATTCATATTCATGCATTTACTGAGCTATTAGAAAATGGCATTCACCGATAGTACATAGCTAATTGGAATAAATAATGAATTGGAACAAATATAGTAAAAAGGAAAGAAGATACCTTCTTTCCTTTTTACTATTTACATTTCTATTACTTCACCACTTCATTTATTATATCTATTAATTGATGAATCCCCTCATCATTTGTTTTCTTATATCCATTCATGTTTTGAATATATTTATCCTTATTTGTATACAACTTATTTACTGCATGTATAAATGTATTCGTACTTACTCTGTCTTGGAGTATAACTTCCGCATATCCTTGCTGTGAAAAATATTCAGCATTTAAAACTTGATCTCCTCTACTGGAACTGTTAGTTAACGGGATAAGCAACATCGGTTTCTTCAAAAATAACAATTCAGAAATAGCAGTAGAACCCGCTCTTGAAACTACAACACTTGCCATATTTAGTATATGCGGCAACTCATCGCCTATATATTCAAATTGCATATACCCCTCCTTGCCAATAGATGGGTCTACCTTCCCTTTACCACATATATGAATAATATTAAAGTTTAATAGTATTGTATCTAAACATTCCCTTACCATATCATTTATCCACTTAGCACCTTGACTCCCACCCATAATTAATAATACTGGTTTATCTTGCTGAAATTCACAATATCTTCTTCCTCGTAATACGTTACCCTTCTCAATTTCTTCCCTTACAATTGGTCCTACATAAACCTTCTTCTCATTATTTACATTTTCTCCTGTCTGAGGAAATGTTGTGCATAGCTTTGTAGCAAAAGGTAATGCTATTTTATTGGCAAGCCCTAATGTGCTATCTGGTTCACGTATAATTATAGGCACACGATTTAACCATGCTCCTATAGCTACAGGAACTGAAACAAATCCTCCTGCTGAAAAGATAACGTCAGGCTTTGTTTTCTTAATTAAATTATAACTTTGTAAACAACCGCGTATAATTTTAAAAGGATCTTTAAAATTCTCCCAATCCCAATATCTCCTAAGCTTTCCCGTTGAAACACTATTGTATTTAACATTTTGCACTAATGATTTTTCAATTCCATTTTTAGATCCAATATACTCGACTCTCCATCCTTTCTCTATAAATTTAGGAATTAATACAATATTAATCATAACGTGTCCGGCTGTACCGCCCCCAGTAAAAAGAATCGTTTTGCTCATAACTTATACCCACCTTTATTATTAAAAATCTAGCTTTATATTTACCTTTTAAATGTAAATGAACTTATTATTTTTTATATAAATCTTTAACTCCACCTCTATATCTTTTAAAAGATCGTTAATGAGTTCATAAAAATCATTTCCATACTCACTACACTCATATTGAGCAAAGATTTGAATCACATACCTAGTTTCCGTCTCTAATGCTGACTTTATTCGATTGACCCTTTTTTCTTCTACATACGCTTGATATTTATGTATTGCCTCATAAATAAGCAATACATGCGCTTCTTCATCTCTCCAGTCCAGCGTATCAACAATTGAAAGAAATAGCGTATTTTGATTATCTATTACTTCATAACCATTCATATATTTCTTACACCCTTTTTTTTTCATTGCATGCAGATGTCACTACACTTCGCATACTCAAGTACATCTTTTAATGATTGATGAAATTCAATTTCTGGGATCCAACCTAACTTTTTTATTTCCTCTGTTGCTAAACTCTCATTTGAGTCGCTCCCACTTTTCTCTGTTTCCTCTATAAAAAAATTTAGCTGTGTTAATTCTTTATATTGTTCTAGTACATCTAATAAAGATCGTTTTACTCCTGATCCGATATTATATTGTTTTCCATTTATTCCATCTCGTAATAACACATGATACGCTTTGACCGCATCACGTACATCTAGAAAATCTCTACTATCTTTCAAACTGTTTACTTCGATAATAGCCTTACTTCTACCTGATTCTATATCTATCATTTTCTTTGCGAGAATCGAACAAATACCATTCGATACCCCTGGACCAATTAAATTTGAGGGCTTTGCAATGATAATATTTGAATCCATTAATCCTCCCCAAGCCTCTGCAATAATGACTTGCATCGTTTTACTTAAACTATATGGATTCGAAATTTTTATTTCGTTCATACTATTTGCTTGCAAAGCAGATCCTATAACTAATGTTCTACAATGCGAGGCTTCTTGCTTAATTGCTTCTAATAAATATAACGTTCCTATTACATTAATCTCTATATATTCAAGGGCAGCTGTCCAAGATTCTATGACCGAATTCCTTCCTGCTAAATGCAATACGTAGTCTGGCTTTATTTGTTTCATTACCTTCATTACTTCGCTCTTATTAGTTAAATTACAAGTAATACCATTTTTATTTTTTTCTCTATGTGCACGATTTTGAAACATAGGAATTACATGAAAGCCCTGCTCTAAAAAATAGTGGCAAGCATGGCGTCCTGTGAAACCATTTGCACCAGTTATTAAAAGGATCGCATTTTTTTTCATCGCAAAAATCCTCCTTTTAATAGCATTTGTTTCACCTCATGTTTTTCAAGTAAGTCTTGTTGAGAACTAAAACTCTTCACATCCACTAGAGGATAGCTAGAATAATATTCTTGAAGTCCTTGTATAGGAATAGTCGGTAGTACCACAAAATAATTTTGATCAAAACTTATACTTGTTTTACTCTCTACCTCAGATAGAAGCATTTCACTTAATTTTTCACCCGGTCTTATCCCTACCTCTTTTACCTTAACTTTTTCTTTTCCAGAATATTCAATTAATACTTCTGCTAAATCTGTTATTTTACATGCCGGCATTTTCATAACAAAGATTTCCCCGCCTCTACCTTGAGATACGGCTTTAAATAACAATCCAACAGCATCCTCAACTGTTAAGAAAAATCTAGTCATATTCGCATCGGTAATCCCTACTTCTGAAGATTTTTTAATTTGTTGTTTAAAAAGTGGTACTACACTTCCACTCGTTCCTAAAACATTTCCACCACGAACACAAATGAATTTTGTTTTCTTCGTTTGTATATTCGCATGAACCATTAATTTTTCACCAATTGCTTTTGTCATCCCATACGTATTTGATGGATCAGCTGCTTTATCCGTTGAAACATATATAACTTTTTCAACTTGCATCTGTATAGAGGCTTCAATTACATTTTGCGTACCATGTATATTTGTTTTTATAGCTTCATAAGGATAATACTCACATACTGGAACATGTTTTAAAGCTGCCAGATGGAACACATAATGTACACCTTGGCAAGCATAGACTAGTTGATCTTTATCACGAATATCTCCAATAATAAATTTTAACCTATCATCATTTATAAACTGTTGCTGCATTTCAAACTGAACCGTTTCATTTCTTGAAAAAATTCTAATTTCTTTCGGTGATTTTTCTAATAGTTGTTTTATAAGTTCATGCCCCCACGAACCTGTCCCACCAGTAATTAAAATTATTTTATTTAACATTCTTTTTCCTCCTACGAAACATCTCAATTTAAATAATATTTATTGAATTATTTTCAATTGATTCAAATCATAATCGTCGTTTGTTACATTTAATTGACAAAATAAAAAAACAGAAACTATTAAACGTAGTTTCTGTTTTTCATTTCATCTCACAACAGTAAGATTTTCTATACGGTTTTCATGATAAATAAATTCCTTGTAAAAAACACCGCTCATTTATTTCTTATACTCGTAATAAAATAAATAGAATGATTCATAGCCAATAATCATGTTTAAATTTATGAAAAAGGGAGGTAACGGAATGGACCGAAGCAATTCAAATCATACATATAACGGACCTTCCAAAGCACTGCCTCTCTCCCTATTCGACGTAAAAAATGAATTGAAACAAAAAAGCAAACTTATTCCTTCTGGCACCATGTATAAATTAACGAAAGAAGAACAACTCATCATCAACAAAATAAAAATACAAACAGAACAGCTAAATAAAAATAATGTTACAAGAACACGCGCATACTACCAATTTTACATTCAATATCCAGAAATACATTGGGCACTGCTTGGGCATATGGTATCACGTAACGGCGGTTGGAATATGACTGATTTAAAGGGCGATTTATATACGAGAATTTTATCAGAGAAAGATCAATTCATATTTTTTTCTTTTTTAGAAAGAGGGAATTGGCTTATTTTCCAAGATGTATACCCTCAATTTTTACTTTACAAACAAAGTGTAAAGAGATCACAAAAGTTATTTCACCTTCTCCCTCACCTAAATGTTTCTACATTTATGGAAACGATGTGGAACCATTTTTGGAAAACAGGTAACAAAAAAACTTTAGCAATTGCAACTATTATTAATGAACAAAACTACTTAGAAAAAAGAGTGATTCAAAATGTACAATTTAAAAAGACTGTACTAAATAGTATTGGATTTAAACTCTTTGATTTCTTTCAGTTTAATCATATCCTTTTCCCATTCTACGAAAATGATAAGAAACAAAAAGTATTACTATTTGGTGATACAATGAAACATTTCACTTCCTTACATGAACGGATATTAATTGGAAAAAGATTGTACTCATTATTATTTCGAGATACACATGTTTTATCTCAAATAATAAGCTGGGCTCAACACCATCCACATACAGGATCTAGGAAAGATTACTGGCCCCATTTATTTTCAAGTGTAAATGAATCTTTTTCCCGTGAGTTTTATAAGCGCCGAATAAAGAAATGCCAGTTACGAAATGGCGCTTATCGCATATACAGCCCTGCACTCATCTATGCATGGCGAGATATGAAGCATGAAGCAGTTGACAGTGAAGATTGGTTTACCGATGATTGGCAAGTTGTAAATTACTTAGTTGATAAGGAGGAAAATATAAATGGACAAATTACAGAAGACTACTGCAAAACACTCGAAAAAATTGAACTCGCCATTCTCGCAAAGAAAAATGTCCTCCTCCGAGAAGAAGAATGAGTTTCTAGCATTAGTAGTTACAATCTTTCTCTCTTCTATTATTGGAACTTGCTTAGATGCCTTTTTTGTTCATAAACAAATATATTCTTTTCCGGCTAGGCCCTTCTCATCCACATTTTCGGTGAATATAGCTTTTACATTGTTCGTACTGCCGATTTTAACAGTTATCTTTATACACATTTCAAAAAAATTATCTAAAGTTTCTAGAATTTTATTTATTATTTCAATCGGTATTTGTGCTAGCCTTTTTGAACAGATTGCTGAAAGTTTAGGTTTATTTGTACATAGTGCGAATTGGAATCATACATATTCTTTATTTGGTTATATGATTTTTCATTCTTTTATTTGGAACGTATATAATTGGATAAAAAAATAAAGAGACCATTATAGGTCTCTTCTTAAGCATACTCTTCCGTTATTACTAATGGTGCCAATGTTTGAAGGCTTTTAGAGCGTAAACGATAGGCAACGACTTTCTTCTTATATTGCTTAATGACATCAACATGTTCCTCATAGCTATATAGCGAAAATCTAATCTCTTTATTCCCTTTCTTCGTGTTAATAACGATCGGTGTTCCTTCTCCGTGCGGCGGGAAATAATGTTTATCTAAAAACAAAGCCTCATTAAATTCATGAATAACTTGTAGTTTCATTTCTCCCTCTATATTTTTTCCATCTATCGATATAGAAGTATTTTCCACCTCAAGCTTTTGATGCAATTCAAATTTACTAATAATTGATTCTACAACAGAAGTGGGCATGCTAGAAACTAATACTTTAATAGCTCCAAAAACAAATAATGTAACTATAAACCATGTTGTCATTGTTATCATCTCCATTACATTTAAAAAATAAATTTCGTTCCATACGGTATTAGTATACTAATAAGTATTCCAGTTACAATCATCGTTACCGAACCGATAGTCGCTTCTTTCTCGCCTTCTTTCACTAAACGACTCACACCGATAATATGTGATGCACAGCCCATTCCAACTCCTTTTCCAATCGTACTTGTTATACGGAAAAACTTAAGTACTGTTGGTCCCATAATAGCGCCTGTTATTCCTGCAACAACTACAAAACTAGAAGTCATAGATGGAATACCACCAATTTGATCCGCTATTGAAAGGGCAATTGGCATTGTCGCTACCTGTGGTAAAGTAGTTAATATAAGTTCCTTATCTATATTTAAAATTCCGCCAATCACTACATTCATGCTCGTTACAGCCACTATACCTATCACTACTCCGATTAGTATCGATGAAAAATTTTTCATCAGTATCTTTCGCTCTTTAAATAGAGGTATGGCCAATGCTACAATTGCAGGGCTCAATAAGCTTGAAAGAATGTTTCCCCCATTTTCCCTATACTCATGATGAGAAATACCAAAAATCAAAAATAAACAAATCATAATTGCCGTAACTGTTAACACTGGTAACGTAAATGCAAACGTAATTTTTTTATATAGCTTTGTCGCCAAGAAATAAATTGCTACAGTAATAATAATTAAGACCATTTGAATCGTGCACCTTGTCGATTTTATTTTTTTGATGTGACTAATAATTGACTTATATACCCTGAAACAATCAAAGTTACTACAGTACTTGCAACTACTAAAAGGAATATAATACTTCCCTTACTGAAAAGAAAAGACCCGTATTCCATGAGCCCTGTTGTCGAAGGGATTAAAAATAACGGTAAAAATACGATTAACTTTTCCGAACCTAACTCAAACCATTTTAACGGTAAAACGCGAGTGGAAAGGAGCAGGAACAGTATTAACATCCCTATTAAATTCCCCGGTATTGATAGATGGAATATTTCCTGAATCCACGTACCCACTAGGCTAAATACATATAGCACGCCTACTTGAAGTAAAAGCGTCACGTACTTCATTTCTTTCCCTCATTTCACTATCACACATCCATATTATGAAATCTCATTTAGCGTGTCGGCAAACCGTTTAATTCCAAGTTGAATTTGTTCTATATTCGCTCTACCAAACGTAAATCGTATATATTCATTTTTCGAACCTAAAACACTGCCCGGAACAAATGCGACACCATTCCGTATAGATTCACCTAATAAGTGATATTCATCAAATTTTCCTGTTACTTTACACCATACATGTATTCCACCCTCTGGCACGAAACATTCAACTCGTTCTCCCAATGTTCCTTCAAGCTCTGCAATTAATTCATCTCTTCTTTGCTTCAATTGTCCACGAAGTATCGTAATATGTGTATGGAAATCCTTTGATTCTAAAAATTGATTTGCTACCCACTGCGTAAATACACTATGGCCAAAATCAACTTGTTGCTTTGCATCTGCTAAACGCTCAATTACGCGTGTAGGACCAATTATCCATCCAATACGTAATCCTGATGCAACAATTTTTGATAATGAACTTATATAAAGAACATTTCCATTTTGGTCCATTGATTTTAATGTCGGGTTCACTTCTCCATTAAAAGAAATTAAACTATACGGATCATCTTCTACAATTGGTATACCGAACTCAGAAGACAGTTCTAAAATTTTTTTACGTCTCGCTAATGAAAGCACAGTACCCGTTGGATTTTGATAATCTGGATTCAAAAACACCATACGAATGCGATGCTTTTTGTGCAAATCGATTAAGTCATCTGGATTCATTCCATCCTTATCAACAGGTAAATGAAATATGTTTAAACCGGCCGATTTAAACATTGGGAGCGAAAAACAATACGAAGGATCTTCAATCGCAATCGCATCACCAGGTTTTAATAAACATTGAACGATAAGATTAAGCGCCTGTTGTGCTCCTGACGTAATAAGAATAGAGCTTGAATCTGCTTCAATTTGTTTATATTGCTGAACATGTGCTGCAATTGTTTTTCTCAACATCTCATTTCCAAGTGGATGGTCATAACCGAGGTTTTCCATAAATGTTTTCTCCGACAAAATTGTTCGAAATCTATCACTTGGAATTAATTCTGGTGACAGTTCACCGCTTGCTAAATTAATTAAATCATCTTTTTGTGTTTCCGTTCGAATTTGTTGAACGAGTGGTACGTTAGGTAAGAACGATCCATCCTCCACGTACCTACCCCAGTTCGGTATTCGTTTATGTAAGACACCCCATATGTCCGTATTGACCCGTGTTCCGCTTCCCTTTTGTCGTTCTACTACTCCAAGTGATTTTAATTCTTCATACGCAGCTACTATTGTACTCCGGTTCACCTGTAATTCCTTTGCTAACATACGCTCAGAAGGTAACTTACTATCAGAAGGTAATTCTCCTGAAGAAATGCCTCTTTCAATATAATCTGCGATTTGTTTATATACAGGTGTCTTATCTGCACGATTTGGTTTCCATTCCATATAGTTGCTCCCTCTCAAAACAAACTAATCTCAATTTATTACTAACAGTATTTACTCTAAAAATAGTATTAATTAGTCACATCTTCTTATCCGCAAATAGATATATCCAAAATGGCTCTCTTTCAGATTACTCGATACCTTCTAAAATTCCAACTTCATACTCTCATTTCAGTTCTTTTACAAACTATCAGATCATTACCGCATACCATGTTACCCCAAGCAGTAGAACAAAAAGAAGAAGAATATAGATTGCAGATAAGTTTTTCACATTTCTTTTTGTAGACTTACCATAATTATCCTCCACGTTTCTTGCAACTAGTACAGTCCCAAATAGCGATACAATTACAATAATAACGACTAGTGAAATTGCAAAACTCATTGTCTTTTCACCTCTCTAAGCCCCATCTATTTTAATTAAAGAACTTACATAAAAACCTTCCTCTTTAAAACGTTGATAACATACTACCTTTCTTCTCTTATCATAATAGATGTTTGTAAAAAGCGGACCAACCACTTTCGTGTTTTTTTGCTCATCCACTTTAAAAATAAAAAGCAACTGATCACTTAGGATCAGTTGCTTTTTTCACACGATAATTTTTCATTTAAAATTAATTCGATTTAAAAGTTTAGTCTTTTCATAATGAAACATCGACTGAGATAACTCGAAAATTGTTCCATTTACAAGATACACTGTATTTTCAATAAGAAGCGCCGGATCACCTTCATTTAATTCTAAAAGCTGTGCATTTTCTTTATTTACTTTTTCACAACTAATAACTTTATCAGCAAAACCAATATTTAATCGTAAATCTTCAATGAAATAACTGTATACAGAGCTTAATGCTATTTCTTCGTTCAAATATGGAATAATATCCTTTTTGAAATAACTTACTTCAATAGAGAACGGCTTAGCATCTACAATTCTTAAGCGCTTCAAAAAATACAACCTAGTTCCAGCTTCGCATTGCATTCGCTTTGCTATTTCTTCGTCCGCATCTATTACTTCAAGCTCTAACACTTTCGTTTCAATATTTTGTGAAACAAGATTTTTCGTTAATCCACGTAAACTTCCTAAATTAATGTAATCTGTTACAGAAGTTTCGCGTAAAAACATACCACTACCTTGTACTTGAAAAATATAACCTCTATTCACAAGCTGACTAATTACTTTACGTATCGTATTACGGCTTACTTCAAATCGATTCATCAACGCTTCTTCTGTAGGTAGTTTTTTCGTTTCATTAAAAAGCCCATCTCGAATGTTTTGCTCTAACATATCTGCAATTTGTTTATACTTTGCACTCATACACTTTCTCCTAAAATACTCTTTTATCTGTTATAACTCTTCCCCTCTCGTTTCGATCACATGTTTATACCAATGAAACGAAAGTTTCTTCTTACGTTTTAAGTTATCATTATGATCGACAAAAATAAAGCCATATTGCTTTTTATATCCATTTAACCAACTTAAAAGATCAATCACTGACCATGCATAATAACCTTTTAAATTAATTCCCTCTTCAATTGCACGCTTCATTACTTTTAAATGCGCTTCAATAAATTTAATTCTCGGAACATCTACAATTTCTCCGTCAATGATTGGATCTTCATCACCAAGTCCATTTTCCGTTACATACATCTTTATGTCACCGTAACGCGCTTTCAACATATGCAATCCCTCTAAGAAACCTTCGGGAGATATTTCCCATCCCCATTTTGTATATGTTTTATCATCCATTTTAACTGTTCGATAAAAACCATCAAAAGAAGGATTACCTGGAGCAAGCGTTGAGTTTTCTCGAGAATGTTCCTCACTCTTTATATCCATATCGTATCTTTCTACTCGTATTGGTTGATAATAATTCAAACCAATAAAATCATTTTCTTCTGCATTTTGTTTAATAATTTCTAATTCTTCAACCGTCCAATTAGGAGTCCACCCTTTTTCCTTTAATTGTTGTACAACATAAGACGGATACTCACCTTTTAAAACTGGATCATAATACCAATACGTTTCATATTCATTCGCATGATTTGCTGCTTGTATATTTTCTTTTTGGTTATCCACACTATAAGCAGGTAAGAAAACATGTGTAATCCCAATCTCACCATATTGTTTCAGCTGCTTATATACCGCAACTGTTTTCGCATGTGCATAAAATACATAATGAGTCGCTTGAAAATACTTTGGAACATCATTTTGTATTCCTGGTGGATGTGCACCTTTTAAATAACCTAGTCCACAAAACATTACTGTCTCATTAAAAGTAATCCAATGCTTAACTCTGTCACCAAATGCCTTAAAACAAGTTTCTGCATATTTTACGAAAGCCTCTGCTGTTCTTTTATTCGTCCATCCACCATCTTTTTCTAACGGTAATGGTAAATCCCAATGATATAAAGTGACAAACGGTACAATCCCGTATTTTAAACATTCATCAATTAAGTTGTTATAAAATTCAATCCCTTTTTCATTTACCTCTCCATCTCCAGTCGGCAATATTCTTGCCCAAGAAATAGAAAAACGATACGATTCTAATCCCATCTCAGCCATTAAGCGAACATCTTCCTTATATCGATGATAATGATCAACAGCTACATCACCATTTGTTCCATTGTATGTTTTGCCAGGAACTTTTGAAAACTCGTCCCAATTCGTAACACCTTTTCCATCTTCATTCCATGCACCTTCTACTTGATAAGAAGCTGAAGCAGCTCCGAATAAAAAATCATGTGGAAACTTCATAGTATATACCTCCATTTCATTACAACAAATTAAATTTAATGATACATTTATAATTTATTGGTACAATTTTATATGTATGATTATATCTTATGTTTTTATTTTTTTCTATTATAAAAGTACAATTTATATTGTTGGTTATTGGAAAATAAAAAGAAGCGATATATTTTATCGCTTCTTACTCTCATCATCTTTATTCTTTTATTAATGACTTATTCGCTCTTATAACTTCTTGATACAATAATGGTGACCACTTTTCATTTATATAGTCTTGAATTACCCAGCCCACTCTCAAAGGATTCTTTTGTTTTATATAGTTTGCAATTTCAGGATTTATATAAGAGGCATAGTAATATGGACTATTCCATGCTGTACCACCAGAAGACAAGCTTGTAAAATTTATATATAGATGATTTAAATCCTCACTATTGTTCATCGTTTCATTCATCGTATCTTTAATAGATTTTACTTTCTCATCATAACTCACTTTATATTTATCTTGTACTGTTACATTTACATTTTGATTTACAGTTGTGGTAAACGTCTCATTATCTGGCCAATAAAAATTATTATATCCTCCAGATTCATTACTACCACTATATCTTTTTAGTAGTACAATTTTCCCACGAGCATCTCCAAGTTTTATATTTCCTTCTGTTTTTAAAAAGATAGGATCAACAAAATAATTTTTTTCAAACGTACTACTAAATGGACCTTCTGCCCCTTTCATATCCTCATACTCTTTTTTTAAAGACATAATAATCGTTTCACTCGGGTTATCTCTTAAAAATTGTTTCGCTTCGTTTATGAATTCATGCAGTGTTACATAAAGATATAATGGCCCATGATGAAGAACTATCGTATTATCATCTGTTAAACGTCCTCTTATATCAAAAATGCGAGCTCCATGGTCCATTTGATAGCGAAAATCATATTCTTGCGTCATTCCCCATACTTGCTTAATCGGATTTTGCAACTTGAACGTCCCACTATCGTGTGTTCCTGGAATTGAAATTCGTGCTAACGGGATACTATCAGGTATAGGTTGCATCCATTTTGATAAATTTTCAAGCTCATTAACAGAGCTAGCTGCAACTACTCTCTTATCATGTAAAGCAAATACAAATGTGATAAATATTGTACTACATATGAATAATTTCAAAATTAACTTCTTATTGCTCATTATTATCCCTCTCTTTTTCTGTTTTTACATCAAACTTATTGAATATAATATAAGCTAGTTCAGAAAAAATAAATAACATTTCATCAATATGAAATATTGCATAGAAGTAAAGTTAAAAAATCATTCACATATACTAAATTAGAAAAATTTAAAGGAACTTCATCTGAAGTTCCTTTTACTTATTTTATGTTCAATACGTATGAACCATCTTTATTCTCATATTTATAGACGTATAAATAATATTTACCTGGCTTTGCATTATAAGTTCCTTTAACTACATTGCCTTCATTTTCACCATATGCTACATAGTTATTTAAATCTGATTCATGATGAAGTACCCATGTCATTCCGATATTTTGTTCATTTAGTAAAGAAATATTAATATTTTCCGGCGAATCAATTTGGAAAGTAAATACATCTACTCTATCACTATTATGTAGCGTTCCTTTCACCGGTGTATGAAAGTTAACTTTATTTGCCTGTCTAGGCTCATTATTTGGTTCATTTTCTGTTACTTGTAATTCATTCCCAACGTTTGGTTTTCTTTGTTCATAGCCTAAGTTTACTAGTATAGACTTCAAATCTGGTAAAACACCAATTTTATCTGCATATGGATCTTTAGATTTTGTTCCTGTACTCTGGTTGCTTAATATTGCTCTTAGTTCACTAGGTCTATATGGTTGTCCTAAATTTTCTTTAGCAATGCTTTGTACTAAAGTCGCTGCCCCAGCAATAATTGGCGAAGCACTAGATGTTCCGCTAAAGCTTGAAGTATAAAGGTTTACAGCACTTCTACTTTGTTCAGCTGTAGTTGTATCTACATTTTCTCCCCATCCGTACACATCAATACGGCTTCCATAATTCGAAAACCACATACGTTCATGAGGGAAAGATGAAGAGCCAGCTCCTACCATAATTGCACCCGAATCTTTAAAATCTTTACTATTACGATTTAAGACTTGCTTACCCTTTCTATCTTTGAACTCATCTAAATCATTCCACCCATTTGCTCCGGCCTCTATAATTACAATCCCTTTATCTGTACCAGCACGAATTGCATCAAAGATATCTGGTTGTACTTCAACAGGTAAATATTTATCACCATATCCATCGAAAGATGCTTGCGCCTCTAACAATAAAACATCCCCAGCTTCTAACTGATTTACAGCGCTTAATATTGCATCAGCCGTATTATACTGTCCATTATCTCTTATTTGAGAGATAACCTTTGCTTTCGCTTTTGGCGCAATCCCAATATTCCCAACTTCATTGTCCTCAGAGGATACAATTCCTAGTACAGACGTCCCATGACCGACATGCTGATCTATATTTCTTCCAGACATTAACTCAATTTTTTGATGTAATAAATCCTCATGATTTAATAACCATCCGTATTCCATATCAACAAAAGTGATACCATTTCCATTACCGCCTTGAATTCCCCAGGCGAAAGGCGCATTAATACCGTATGGGGCCGCTTCAAGATAACCTTGTTTTTTAAATCTAGGATTGTTACTAGGATTAAGAGCTACACTTGATGATTGCACTTCAGGTGGCATTATTTTCTCTTGTTTCTTCATATACGCATCTTCTATTAAAGAAGATGCCTTTAACTTATCTACTATTTCTTCTTCATACCCACTATTTTGATTTTGAAGAATATAGTAGTTTAATAAACTTGTAGATACATGATTAGGTGCTTTCACTTCAAGGTTTTGTATTTGTTCCGGGCTTACAGATGTGAATAAACGAGTAAATGTTACATCTGGATATTCTTTCAAAAAATCTTTTATTACTTTATCATTCGTTTGAGATTGTATTTGTTTTTCAATACCATCTTCATATGGCAAATCCAAATCCGCTTTAAATTTTACAATGATTTGCTTATCTGTTTCTTGTTCTATCCCTGATTTAATCTGCTGTTCTATAGAATCAGCATGTACACTATTGATAGTACCCCCTGTTCCTAAAAGTGTTGTAATGATTACAGTTGACGCACACATTTTTTGAAATATTTTCATTGCATTAATCCTCCTATTAATAATTAATAATTAATCATTATATTAATCTATAATGATTTTATTTCTATAACGTATTCCCTTTCTACTAAATAGATTATAGTAATCAGAAATATGAACTTCAATGTATTTTCATATGCAATATTTCATATTCGGACTCTACACTACACGAAGATGAAACTTATAGTGATTATTTATTTTATATGTGCTAATATACTTACATTAATATATTACGCATATATATATTTCAAACTACATTACTTAATAGTTTCACCTTAATTTTTTCTTAGGAGGATTTACAATGAAATTACTAAAACTAAAACATATAATCCCTTTATCTGCAGCTGCAATTACATTCGTATGTAGTCAAAGCACAGCTGAAGCTTCTACCATTCATACAGTAAAAAAGAACGATACACTTTGGGGCATTAGTAAACAATACGGAGTTTCAATACAATCCATTAAACAGGCTAATAATAAAGGAAACGATCAAACCTTTATTGGCGAACAGTTACATATTCCAGGGTCCGTGAAATCAAATGAAATCACTGTTCCTCAAAACGCCAAGCCAGCCAACATTTCTGGACAAATTATTTATCAAGTACAACCGGGAGATTCATTAGAAACGATAGCAAGGCGTTACAATGTCACTGTCCAATCTATAAAACAAATGAACAATACAGTCGGAAACAAGCTTTATACAGGACAACATTTAAAAATCAACTCAAGCATTTCACAAAAAGAAAAAGACTTAATGGCACGCTTAGTTACCGCTGAAGCAGGTGGCGAATCCTATAAAGGAAAAGTAGCAGTAGCGAAAGTTATACTAAATCGTGTAAATGCAAAAGGTTTTCCAAATACAATAACAGGCGTTATTTATGAACCTATTAAATACGGATATGCATTTACTCCTGTTACAGATGGAAGAATTAATCAGCCTGCAAGCGCAGAAGCAAAAATGGCTGTAGAAGAGGCTATCTCCACAAATGGAGTACATTCTGACTGGCTTTATTTCTACAATCCAAAAACATCAACAGACAAGTGGATTACGACACGTCAAACAGTAGCAGTAATTGGTAACCATGTATTTGCTAAATAAGATTTAAAATCATTAACAGACCTCTTCACTTAAAAGGTCTGTTTTTTTCTATGTAAGATGTTATTAATCATATGACATAGTTATTTTTTAAACTGTTTCTTCTTTCAAATAAAAATTTTTGTATTTACTCCACCACTCGTAGAAATTAATAAAGCATCAAGTTCAAAAACTCCCACTTTATTAATAAAAGCTATTTCTTAACTTCATAAAATTGTTATACACTAGAAAAATAAAAAACAAACTATTCGTTAGCAGGTGGAAGAATATGTATGATGTTACAATTATCGGCGCTGGAGTAAGTAGCATTTTTATGGCTTATTCACTAGCTAAAAGTAACAAAAAAGTTTTAATTCTTGATAAAGGTAAAGCGCTAGAAGATCGCCATTGTCCTTTAGACGAAGGAAAAGTGTGTAATTGTACTACATGTGATAAATATTTCGGGTTTGGTGGTTTAGGAAAATCTGAAGGGAAATTTAATTATACAAACGGATTTGGCGGAGAACTTGAGAAAAAAGTCGGTAAAGAGGGTTTTATACAACTCATGGCTGAAGTAGATGAAATTCTATGTCAGTTTGGTGGAAGTTCGGTTTCAAAATATTCTACTGAAAATTCAAGTCTCACTAAGAGAGCTGAAGCGTGTAGTTTACAAATGCTAACAACAGAAGTAAGACATCTTGGTACTACACTTTCCAGTAACATTTTTCAGCAGCTCTATGAATTTTTACTGACGAAAATAAAGATCCAATTTCATATAGATGTACAACATATTCTGAAACAGGAAGATCATTTTACAATAGAGACAAATCAAGGAACAGTTCAAACTAAGCAACTTGTATTTGCAACTGGGCGCTCTGGGGCCGATTGGTTAAAAGAAATATGCAGTTCCCTAAATATTTCTCAGGAGCAAACACGTGTAGATTTAGGAATTAGAGTAGAAATGAAAGAACATCAATTACATTCTATATTAAAAGATACTTTTGAAACAAAACTTTCTTATCAAGGTGAGCATTTCACAGCAACTACTTACTGTATGAATCCACAAGGCCGCATCATTCGAAAGTACGAAGAAGGTTTAGTTATGCCTGACGGTCAAAATTTTCGAGAACAAGGAACTGGCACTTCTAACTTAAATTTCACTTTATTTATTCCTTGCTATTTTCCTACTCTCAAAGAAGCAAATGTATACGCAAGTTCAATTATTGAAGGCATTAACCAAGGGCGAGATCGGATTGTTATACAGCGCTTAGAGGACTTACTAAAGAAACAACCTACGGTGGAAAACAGCATGGAGCATAATCGTATACACCCTACACTACAGGGGGATTATGGAGATTTGAATCAAGAAATCCCTCAATTATATATTGAAGGGCTCAAAGAGTTTTTATTACGCTTAGAACAATTTATACAAGAACCGATTGATAAAGATACTTTGTTATATGGAATTGACGGAAAGTTCTATGCTCCTACGATAAAACTCAATAACTATTTTGAAACAAGTGTGCATGGGCTATTTTTAATTGGAGATTGTTCAGGCGTTACGCATTCATTATCTCAAGCAGCTGCAAGTGGTCTGTATGTTGGAAAGTACTTATCTGACATTTAATTTCTATCATTAAGATTCTAGTCAAATATTCCTAATTTCAAAACACTTTACTTATATAGTAAAAATATATTAATAAGCCCCCTATCCTTCCCGGCTAATGATTAACCGACAAAAAATCGGAATTTTACAAAATACATATGTAATATAACTACATATTTAAAACTGTTGGTATTCAATTCTAATAAATTGAATGTCAACAGTTTTAAAAGTCTCTATCCATTTTCACTTTCATTTGTTCGATATTTTGTAACATCATCATAGTGTTTAATATGGTAGGATGTCTATAAGTCAATTTCACTACAACTATGACTTTTTCTGCCTGTTTCTCAAAAAAGAGTTATATTTATGCTACTACGCTTTAAAAATCCCCATTGTATATATATGAATACTTCAAATTATTCCCTTTAGAAAACAAAGTCTAAATGGTTCATTACACTCTAATAGTTATAAAAATATAATATATAACTTCAGTTAAATAAATTGTATAAAGAAGGTGTAAAAATGAAGAATAAAATAAATTTACAAATGCAAAATATAAGCTTTGTTATAATAATGGCTTTAGCAGTATGGTTAAAAACATATCTTATTACGCGATTCAGTTTTGATTTAAAAATCGAGTCTTCAACGCAAGAGCTTATTTTGTTTATTAGTCCTCTAGCCGCATCATTAGCATTTGTTGGATTAGCATTATTTTCAACTGGTGAAAAGCGAAATTATATAGCGCTCTGTATTAATTTCTTGTTAACAATCGTACTCGTTGGAAATGTAATGTTCTATGATTTTTATAGTGATTTCGTTACATTACCAGTACTTGGACAAACCTCAAACTTTGGACAATTAGGCGGCAGTATTATAGAAATATTAAACTACAAAATTATACTCGCATTCGTAGACATTGTTTTCTTCTTTATTTTATTAAAAAAGAAATCATTGGTCTTTAAAACCGAACGTGTAACTCATTCTACACGCTTGTTATACTTTCTTTTAACAATTGGTGTATTCTTTGCGAATCTACATCTTGCAGAAAAAGAGCGCCCCGAATTATTAACGAGATCATTCGACCGAGTCATGCTTGTCAAAAATTTAGGCTTATATACTCACCAAGTATATGACTTAACACTGCAAGTAAAAGCCGGTTCACAAAAAGCGCTTGCTGATAGTAGTAAATTACAAGAAACTGAAAACTACGTAAAAGCAAACCAAAGCGAGCCAAACCCTAATGTGTTTGGTGCAGCGAAAGGAAAAAACGTAATTGTCGTCACTCTTGAATCCTTGCAAACCTTCTTAATAGGCGCATCAGTCAATGGGCAAGAAGTTACACCATTCCTAAATGAATTCATAAATGAAAGTTATTACTTTGATAACTTTTTCCATCAAACTGGTCAAGGGAAAACATCCGATTCTGAATTTCTAATCGATACGTCGTTGTATCCATTAAGTCGAGGGGCTGTATTCTTCACACACGGTAACAATGATTATACTGCGACTCCAGAAATTTTACGTCAGCAAGGTTATTTCACTTCTGTATTCCATGCGAATAACGCAACATTTTGGAATCGTAATATCATGTACTCTGCTCTTGGTTATGATCGTTACTATAATGAGCTTGATTACAAAATTACACCAGAAACAAATTTAAATTGGGGATTAAAAGATATCGAATACTTTGATCAATCAGTAGATATATTAAAAACTGTTAATCAACCATTCTATGCTCGTTTCCTCACTTTAACAAACCATTATCCATTTACGTATGATGAAGATACAAAATTCATTGAACCATACAACTCTGGTAATGGCGTATTTGATCGTTACATCGTAACAGCACGTTACTTAGACGAATCAATTAAAAAATTTATTGAACGTCTAAAGGCCGAGGGGCTTTACGATAATTCTATTATTGTGTTATACGGTGATCATTATGGTATTTCCGAAAAACATAATCGTGCAATGGCACAGTTTTTAGAAAAAGATCAAATAACAGCATTTGATACTTTAAATTTACAACGTACGCCTTTATATATTCATATTCCTGGACAAACAGAAGGTCAAACTATTTCAAAGCCTACGGGACAAATCGATATGAAACCTACGATTCTAAATTTATTAGGTGTTGATTCTACGAATGATATCCGTTTTGGCCATGATATGTTTTCAGATGAATATACTGGCTTTGTTGTTTTACGTGATGGTAGCTTCGTTACAGATAAGTATGCATACAAAAACAACACTTTCTACGACCGTATAACAGGTGAAATTGTAGATTTACCAAAAAAAGAAGCTCAAGCCCTCATTAAACGTGCACAAAATGAATTACGAATGTCTGACAAAATTATTGAAGGCGATTTATTACGTTTCTCAGAAAGCAATAAAATTAAAACTGGCGAAGTACAAACTAAAATTAAAGAAACAGAAAAATAATCTATATGAAAAAGGAGCAACTTATTACAGTTGCTCCCTTTTACTTTTATTCTACACTTGTTTCTAAAGCTACATCTGTATAGGTATTATCATTACCTATATTTAAAATTACTTCACATTGACGCAATCTCAATTCAAAGAGCATGATAGAATCATGATAAACTTCAGGATTTGATTTCATTTTATGTAACATCTCTTGTTTTTCTTGTATTTCTAATTGCGTATTTTCTACAGCTTGCTTTAAGGAGTTAAATGGATTCCTAAAGAATATATGAATATCCCTCTCTTGTGTGTTTTCAAACAGCTCAAATTGCAAGAAAAATTTCTTCATAATAGAAGCCGTTACTTCAGTATAATCTTCATTTTCTACATACTGTTTATATTTGTTATATAGCATAGATTTATTTTTAGGAAGAACTCCAAATAATTTACCGGCACTTTTTAGTAAAAATTGTGCTGGCGTAAATCGACGTAAAATATTTACTTCATCCATTTGTATTCTAGTCGTCATCCTGTCAGTATCTCTGCGCCAGTCATCAAGCACTTTAAAGTCACATTCTAACTGTATTTTATTTTCTCCAAATAGTGAATTAAGCCCTTCACTAAGTTCTTCTAAATACGTTTGACTTTGAAGAAGCTCATTATTAGAAGTTGCAATCCAATTTTGCATAGAAAGAGCAAGATTAGGTAATACAGTTTGTTCTAAATATTTATGCACTCTTTCATTCATTGCTTTATTTAGTTCCGTATCCATGTGCCCGAAATCACTTTCTTCACTAATTAAATTAGAACAGCTCTTTAATATCTTCGGAATATTTTCGGTAAGATCATTTGTAATTTCAGTCTTCATTGAACGATATGATTGTGTAATGAAATGAATTTTTTCCCTTTCAAATGCAGTAAGGTTATTAATGCTACCGTTTAGTTTCACTAGCATATCTTCATTCCAATTAATAGCATCCACCAGGTTATTTTCTTTCTCAACACGTTTCTCCAAAAGATATGTAATTGTTTTTCGAATGAAAAATAATAACTTTTCAGTACGTTCTGCATCGATATTTTTATGATTAAAGTTAAAATGAATAAACTCGATTAAACCATTTAATTGTTGACTACTTGTATATAACGAGGAATAAGGGAAAATTCTCGCATACGGGAAATATGTATTTATTCTCGTTGCCGTATCATGTAATACCCTTTTCACTTCTGCTTCACTGTAAATGTTATCGATTTTATTTAATAAGAAATGAATTTGTAAATTTGGCGTATGTTCTTGAATACTTAATAGAATGTCACGTTCTTTATCAGTAAAAGGTGAATCCGCATTCAATACGAACAGTAATTCGTCTACAGAATTTAAATATTCGAATATCTCATCTCTAGTGTCGTTATTTCTATTAAAGCCAGGTGTCACTACAAATGTAAGTTTATTTTCATTTAAAAATCTGCATGGTAATTTAAATTCAACACACGCTCTATCTCTATATGTTTGATGGTGCTGAGACATCATATTATGGTAATCAGTGATATCTTCCGTTGTTGTAATTGCTGAGTCTGTTATAGCGTTTATTTCTATATGAGCATCATTTTTTAAAACTACTACATTTGAAATTGATTTTTCTAATATATTTTCTCCTAATATAGAGTTAATAAATGTAGTTTTTCCGTTCCCTGAAGTTCCCGTTACTAAAATACGATTTGTTCTTAAATCTGCGAGCTCGTCAACTAACCATTTAAATCGGTGACCTATTTCTATATTCTGCTTTTGTGCCCACTGTGTAATAGATTCAAAAAGGTGTAAGCTGTACTCTAAGCCATTTACATGATTAATAGAATGTGACAGTAAGTTTTCCGCATGTTCTATATTTGCTGAATCTATTTTGGAAGGGAAAATCTCATCCCATGCCAATACAGCTGCAGATGGAAATACAGCATAAGATGGATTGACTACCTTTAACCAGTTTGCTAACAGATTTGGTATGATATCGTCTAATTGTCTAAGCGTATATTGACCTTGAATTAATGTAAAGTACGTTTCTTCGTAAAGAGCAGAAACTTTGTTCCATATATCGGACGAATGTATTTCAATATGTAAGAAAAATTCATTTATTGTATTAAGCCATAATAAATAATTTGGTTCATCTTTATAACTGTTCCAAAGTGATGAAACCATTTGTGTAAATTGTACTTGATCTACATTATTTAATGTAGCTAATGCATCATAAAAATAGTCTGGTGAAATATGTTTAGTAAACCCTTTATCGATATATCCTTTTAACACCTCAAACCACGGATACGACTCTATTCGAATTAACTCATTCACAGCAAGCTCTACTGCACTATCAAAATCTTGCTGTTCCTCATAAAAGGAACGGGCAATTTTTGTGACGTTCGGATAATCAGGATTTAAAGAAACTGCTTCTTTAATAACACCGAAAGCTGAATCAAAATTATTTTGCTCAATGTAAAGAGAAAGTAATTGTAACCTAATTTCGGTCATCAATATTTTATTATCAGTAGTAATGGAAGTATAAATATTTTCAGCATATGGTAATTGATTAAGTTCGAAATAAGCATCCGCAATATTTTTTTGTGCCCATGGTGCTAATTCATTACTAACCTTCTCCCATTTAAAAATAGCTGCTTCAAAATCTTGATGACGATAATAAAATTCACCTTGTGCAAAACGAATATAAGACCCATCAGAAATCTCATTTCGTTCTTCGTTTACATAAGCTTGTCCAAGTACGTCAAGAATTGACTTTGTTTCATTCTCCATTAGGAATGTTTCATAATACATCTTTTTTATTAATTGTTTTTCTAATCTCATCTTTTCCCCCACTATATCTTGAAAATACATTTTTAAGATATGTCAATGCTTTTTGTATGTATGCTTTTTATCTTAACAAAGAATATCTTTTGGAAAATTTCATTTTCCTTTCATTTTTCAAGTTAGATTGAATTTTTATGAGAAAAGTTTCAGTTTTTTTTCAATTCCCTTTCAGTTATGAAACAGCATTAGATGTTCCTAATAACCTAATAACACTATAATATTCCACATTATATTATCAGGAAAACCCCATATAAACC
>NZ_WEII01000230.1:0-2477 GCF_009183805.1 Bacillus sp. B2-WWTP-C-10-Post-4
CCTTCATAGTTTGGTGATGATGGCAGAGAGGTCACACCCGTTCCCATACCGAACACGGAAGTTAAGCTCTCTAGCGCCGATGGTAGTTGGGACCTTGTCCCTGTGAGAGTAGGACGTCGCCAAGCAAAAACCTAAGTCGTTTTGACTTAGGTTTTTTGTATTTATTTTTATTATTTTAAATTTAAAGGTAAGAATTACCTTTATAAGAATGTAGTCCAGATGTAACAAGAATGTTTGTGATCTTATATAAAAAAGGTTATGTAAAAAGAGCTAGATTGTTATTTTTACATAACCTTTTGTGCTTTTAAAGGATTTTACATTAGAAAAAATCTATAATTAAGGTAGTTAACATATATTTTTGATGGGTGTGGGGATTATGAAAGAAATATGCATGTTATTAGTGGCTGTTATATTATGGGGCACAGCCATTGCGCCAACAAAATGGGCGTTAGAATCTATTCAGCCGTTTACTTTGTTATTTATTCGTCTTTTCTTTGCAGGTGGAATTTGTATGCTATTCTCATTTAAGCAACTACAAAAATCAGTTGTACATAAAAAAGTTCCATGGAAAAGAATGAGTTTGTTAGCTTTTACCGGTGTAGCTGGTTATTTTATGTTTACATCCTACGGCATTTCTTTAACCAGTGGATTACATGTGAGCATTATAGATGCTGCGTTACCATTAGTTACAATTCTTTTTTCAGCACTCTTTTTGAAAGAGAAAATTCGATTGAATTATTGGATAGGAATTATATTGGGTGCTATAGGAGTACTCTTTATTACGATTCCATCTAAAAGTGTTAATCAAGAAGTGTCTTTAATAGGAGATATACTGATATTATTAAGTACTTTTCTATTTGCTTTCTACACAGTTTTGCTAAAACGACCAAAACAAGAACAGTATTTATCAAACGAGGTTTTTACAACATTAACTTTAATTATTGGAGCTGTTATTCTCTTACCGTTTGCACTGGTAGAAATTTTTTATTACGGTCTCCCAAAGGTTGAAACTTGGAAAACGGGACTTAGTGTAATATACCTTGTTATTGGAGCAACAATTTTAGCGTATTGGTTTTGGAATAAAGCGCTAGAGAGAGTTTCAGCATCAGTAAGCGGAGTATATTTAAATGCATTACCATTAATAAGTATTGTTACTTCAATTATTCTATTAAATGAATCTCTGACATGGAGAGTAATAATGGGAGCGAGTTTAGTTTTAATCGGAGTAGGATGGGCGGATAAGCAAAAGTTATGTAATCTATTAAAAGGTAACAAGGTGGAGAATAGAGACTGTTAAACAGTATGATTTATATAATTGAAATGTTAAAAAGATACCTTATATATGAGGTATCTTTTTTATTTAGCAAAGATAATAGACTAAAGTTAGTATGGATATTCTTTGCTGTATTTATATGTGTCGAAATCATTTTGAAATATTGTTTGGACAAGTTGTATACATTCAGTATCATAAAAGCTTTCAAAAGTTGGATGACGTGGAAATAAAGGATCAGTAATATCGCCTTCGCTAAAATCCCCTTTATAAATCATGGCGGGAGTTTGATGATGCCATGATGTTGAGAACTCATTTATTGGTGCGGTTTTTAATTCGAAACGCTTTTCTAATTCTTTCATTTCCTGATCGAAGTTTTCTAAGTATATATAATTGGTCACATATTCTTCTTCACCAGCTATATATTGTTGTGTGAAATGTGGGTTAATATCACTTGCGTGAGCTCCTTTCATAAATAGATAGTATAGAAATTGTTTAAATGAGATCCCTTTGGAGGAATTTTCATCTTGATATAAAAACTTTCGGATGGGTTTCCATTCGGGATGTTCCATATAAGGAGGTCCAATTAAGGATACGAAAGAACTGACTGCTCTCCTATAAGGGTTACGAACAAGTTTAAAAGTTTCTTTTTGTTTTTCTCGTAGAGCTATTCCTAGTCGTACACTATAGGCAGGTGTACTTTTGTATATATCATATTCATAATTATGAATGAAAGGACTATAACTTAGAGCGGTTTGTAATAAATCAATCTGGTAAAAGAACCACTTAGCAAGAGAAGTACAACCGCTTTTTTGACTCCAAAATAGAATGATTGGAAACTTCCTATGATAGTGTGGGCTTCTTGAATGGGAGCTTATGATGTGTAATAAAGAAGGATTGAACAAGTTCTACACTCCTTTCAGTTATCTTATTGATATGTATGAGAAATAAAAGGGGGGTATGAGAGTCTTTTTCATCTTTTTAAAAAAAATGAAAGATTAATATTGACTATTATTATATAGAGGTGTAATATAGGACAAGTCGCTGATGACAATAACATCGCAAGTGACAAACGAAATGAAAAACTTAGTTGACATTGAAAGATGAAAATGTTAACATAAGGAAGTCGCAAATGAGCGACCAAGTAGTTCTTTGAAAACTGAACGAAACAAACAACGTGAAACGTCAATTTTTATTTTAGATGCTA
>NZ_WEII01000231.1:0-2453 GCF_009183805.1 Bacillus sp. B2-WWTP-C-10-Post-4
TACTTATGTTACATAAAAGAATGCTAATTAAATAATAGGTAGAAGAGATTATTTTTTTTCTTATAAATTGAGAATAATTATCATTTTCAAAAAGTGAAATGAAAGATAACCAAGGAGGAAACAAGAAAAATGAAAAAGGTTTCTGTATTACCTGCTTTTATTATAACGTTCGTATGTATGTTAGCTTTTCTTGTAATGCCATACGGGAATGTATCAGCAAAACTAGCTGATGGTACTTACGATATTAATTACGTAATTCAAAAAGCGGAAAATGATTCAGCTTCAATGGCAAATGACTATTTTGAAAAGCCGGCAAAATTAATAGTGAAAAACGGTGAGATGAGAGTACAAGTTCCGATGAATCATAGTGCTTGGATTACAGAATTTAAAGCACCAGAGAACGGGAATTTTGTTGATGCGAAAGTTGTTAGTAAAGATGAATCGGCAGATAAAAGAACAGTAGAGTTTAAAGTAGATGATTTATCTAAACCGGCAGCTGTAAAAATTCATGTTGTTGTACCAAATGCAAACTATGACCACCACTACACAATTCGTTTTGCATTTGATGCAAATGTAAAAGCTGTAGGTGGCGATAACGGCGTAGCTGCTACAAAAAAAAATAATGATCAAGCGAAAACAGATACACATGTAAAAGAAGAGAAAACAAAAGTAGAGAGTAAGGAAACAGCTAAAGAAGTGAACAAAGAAACAAAAAATGAAAATGGAAAAGCTGAAAAAACAGATAACCCAAAAACAGGCGATGAAGCACGTATTGGATTGTTTGCAGCGTTAATTCTTATTTCAGGTGCTTTCTTAATTCGTAAAGTGAAGTTGAGTAAATAAATCTTTTGAAGGGTGATGAATATATGTTTAAACAATTTAAAATGATTATTGCCGTATTTGCTGTTTTATTTACGTTTATCGCAACACTAGGTTTACAAGATGCAAAGGCTGCTACAAAACTAGCTGATGGAAAATATAATATTGCTTTTACTGTATGGAAAGGCGATAAAGATGAATCGTCTAGAATGAATAGTTATTTTGAAAGCCCAGCAACATTAACAGTTAAAAATGGAAAACAATACGTTTCATTTAAAGTGAAAGATAGTGCTTCTATTAAAAGTTTCCAAGTAGAAAAAGATGGTCAATTTGTAGAAACAACCGTGTTAAGTGAAAACAAAAAAGATAATACTAGAGTAGTAGAATTTGAAGTTGCTGACTTGTCAAAAAAACTAAATGGAAAGGTGAAAATTAATATTCCAATTATTAATTATAATGCTTCGTATGATATTCGCTTTGTATTTGATGGGAGCAGTATTAAATAATTTTCAAAAGGGAGAGTCGTTCCATTGAACAGGTATACAAAAATTATTGTTGCTATGTTTTTAATGATATTTACATTCGTATCAACATTACAACCACTTGCAGTTCAAGCAGCTACCAAGTTGGCTGACGGTGAATATTCAATTGGCTTCAAAGTTTTAAAAGATACATCAGATGAAGAATCGATGATGAATCAATATTCAGTAAGTCCGGGAACTTTAAAAGTGAAGGATGGGAAAAAGAAAGTATCCTTTACATTAACTAATAGTTCATGGATTACGAAGTTTGAAACAGAAAAAGCAGGTAAGCTAGTTGCGACAAATGTAATTAGTGAAGATAAAGAAAAAGATACAAGAGTAGTAGAATTTGATGTAGAAGATGTAGAGAAGGTATTAAATGCAAAAGTAAAAGTAGATATTGATTTTTTAAATTATCATCATGAGTACGACGTTCGTATTGCATTTGATCAAAATAGTATTACACCAATTCATGTGGAACAACCAAATGAAAAAGAGGACCCAGCTAATAAGCCAGATCCAAATGAAAAACCGGATCCAAGTCAGAAGCCCGACCAAAAGCCTGACCCAGATCAACAACCAAATTCTAACACAATTACAGATGGTGCGTACAGCATTCCATTTAAAGTGTTAAAAGATCAAACAGATGAAGAATCTAAGATGAATACTTACATGGTAAATCCAGGAGTATTAAAAGTAGAAAACGGTAAGAAAAAAGCAATTGTAACATTAAAAAGTAGCTCATTAATTAAAAATTTTCAAACGGAAAAAGATGGCACATTTGTTGATGCAAAAGTAGTAAGTGAGGATACGGAAAAAGATACAAGAGTAGTAGAGTTTGAAGTAAACGATTTATCTAAAAAACTAAATACAAAAGTATTTATCGAAATGGCATCAAGAAATTATAAGCAAACGCATGATGTACAACTTTTATTTGAACAAGATAAACTTGAACAAATTAAAAATGAAGAGAAACAACCAGAAGTAGAAAAACCAGAAGCAGAAAAACCAGAAGCAGAAAAACCAGAAGCAGAAAAACCAGAAGCAGAAAAACCAGAAGCAGAAAAACCAGAAGCAGAAAAACCAGAAGCAGAAAAACCAGAAGCAGAAAAA
>NZ_WEII01000232.1:0-2405 GCF_009183805.1 Bacillus sp. B2-WWTP-C-10-Post-4
GTATATTAAGTGGAAATCCTCAAAATGAACCGTTACATTACGGTGAAGTATTTGACATTTGGAGCTATCTTCTTGCTGCACAGGGGGCAATTGCAAGTCATCAAGTATTTATGAATCATACAGGTGATGAAGATTTGAAGAAGTTTTTAGAAGGCTTAATTGAAAATGATATGAATTCGGAAATAGAAGAATTAAAAGCTCTTTTAAAGATTAATGGTGTAGCATTACCGCCTGCTCCTCCAGAACGACCAGTTGCATCTATTGAAGATATTCCTCCGGGAGCGCGTATTAATGATGTTGAAATTGCTGCTGCTGTTTCTGCAGGGCTAGCAGCTGGACTTGTGACATGTAGTCAAGTGATGGGAAAATGCCTTCGCGAAGATGTAGGGATGTTATTTGGCCAATTTCATATGAAAAAAGCGCAGGCAGGTGTAACTTTGCTACGTTTAAGTAAGAAAAAAGGATGGGTAGTTCCACCTCCGTTACATGTAAGAAATTCAGATCAAGCTTAATAAACAAAAATAAAAAAGTGGCATTGGCCACTTTTTTATTTTTTAGATGTATCCTCAAGCTTGGATTTATTTATTGTGGAAGAATCTATATATTCATCTGATATTTCCATAGCATATTTATCATGATGAATATGCTTGCGATTTTTTAATTCATCGTCGTTACGTAGCACTAACCTCTTCATATAAATATGGAAGAAAACTTCTGTTCCACCAATAATTAAAGCGGCTATAAATGAAGAAAGTCCAATGTTACGAGTAGCATCTAAATTAGTAAACAAGGATGTTAGTAACCAAGTTCCGAAAAAGCTTAAGCCGAAATCTGCCATTGTAGCAATCATATTTCCGTATTTAGGTAAAATGAAGAGGTCTCCGATTAAATAGGCAGCTCCCGTAAGAAAAAGAGAAATTAGTAATACTCTAGGAATTGAAATGCCTTGAAAGATACTGAGCATGATTAGCAATACTGCAGTTATCGCTGTGTATTTAATTAATAAGGCAACAATATGTTTCATCATTTTCCTCCATTGTTTAAACGTATATGAAATACAATATTTCATTAAAAACGGATTATGCTTTTATATAGCGTAACCCGTTTTAATCACCCCTTAATGGTAAGAAGTACAACCTGGGTAAGAAGCAGGCTTATACTATGGATAGTATTTGCGGAATATCGAGCTTTATTCATAAAGGGTAGTTCCATTCTTATAATAGAGATGTTGCCTAAGTACAGTGTTTTTTCATATTAAACTTAATATTCGTTGGTGTTTTGATTCATTAATATAAAAATAAACAAAGTATTTCCGCATTTAATGCATCTTTTTATTTATATATTTTCCGTAATCAGGTACAGCAATTTTATCAAATTCTTGAACGAGTGTTTTGAGGCTTGTTGATAGCAATTCACCTGACATTGGTATCCCATGTCCAGTAATAGCGACTAGAGGCTTTAATTCTTCTAATTTAATGACTGATTCTTTAGCTGCTTTCCAATCTGTTGTTAAATAACGAGGGGGTCCGCTTATTTCCTGTTCTTGAGTTATTACTTTATACAGATACTCCTGTTTCACTGTAACAAAAGCGTCCCCAGCAATTAAAGTTCGGTCTTTCTCTCTGAATAATGAAATATGCCCAGGAGTATGCCCTGATGTATGAATCCATCTAAACTCTGGCATATGGGGAACAGTTCCATCGGTAGGTAGTGCTTTTACGCTATTTCCTAAATCAATCGGTTCATTAGGGAACAGGGGAGACATTTTCGCTACCATACCACCTTCAACTGTAGGGTCTGGTTCTGGATAGCTTTGTTGTCCAGTCAAAAACGGTATCTCCATTTGATGGGCATAGACTGGAACATCCCAATATTTAATGAGTTCAATTATTCCTCCAACATGATCAAAATGCCCATGAGTTAAAATAATTGCTTTTGGGCGACTATTGGTACCAAATCGATCTTCAGCGATAGAGATAATTTCATTTGCACATTTAGGCATTCCAGCATCAACTAAAACAAAATCATTGGTCTGAGGATTTCCAACAAAGCATATATTGACGATTTGAATCGTGTAACAAAATAAATCAGGTAATACTTCGAGGCCATGACCACTTTCAATTGAAGTTGCTGGAATAAACTTATAATCACTTCCATAATTCATCTCATTGTCCACTTTTTATCCCCCTTACTATATGTTCATACGACATTATAGTTCCCTAATTTCTCAAATCCATTTTGGAGGATTTGAGAAAAGAATGAGTGGGGGGATTAAAAAAGCAATAATTTACTCCTAGAATTAAGATGGAGACATATCAATTTATATAAAGTGCAAACAAAAAATATTGATTGTAAAGTCGTAGTTTCTACTATTATTTTGAGTTTAAGTGTATATCTTTTAAGAG
>NZ_WEII01000233.1:0-2405 GCF_009183805.1 Bacillus sp. B2-WWTP-C-10-Post-4
TAGTTTATATTTACCAGTGTAAGAAATGTGGAAAAGAGAAGTTGAAATGTAAAAACAATAATGAAATAAATAATGAATTTTTAGATATATAGCAAAAAGTAACCATGATGGTTACTTTTTTTGCTTATGTATGCAATATCAAAACCATTACTAAAGTATGAGTTGAGTTGATACTATAGTAAATCGCTGAATAAAAATGAAGAGAGTAAGATATAGGGAAGGAGGATGAGAGAAATGAAGCGAAAAGAAATTAGTAAATCTGTAATTATTACAGGCGTGACACAAGGGTTAGGACGTGCGATGGTTGATCGATTTCATGAATTAGGGTGGAACATATATGGTTGTGGACGTTCAAAAAATAAAATTGAAGAACTAAAAAAACAGTACAGTAAAATACATGATTTCCAAGTAATTGATGTTTCAGATTCTCAGCAAGTTAACGATTGGGCAAATTATATACTTAATAGACATATGGCTCCCGATCTGATAATAAATAATGCATCGATTGTAAATCAAAATGCACAACTTTGGAAAATTACGGCTCAAGAATTCGAAAATGTAATGAATGTAAACGTGAATGGTGTAGTAAATGTAATAAGAGCGTTTGTTCCCGCAATGGTAGCTAGGAAAGAAGGAATTATCATTAATATGAGTTCTAGTTGGGGGAGAGAAGGTGAAGCTGAGCTTGCGCCATATTGTGCCTCGAAATTTGCAATTGAAGGTATCACTAAATCTATGGCCCTGGAATTACCCCATGGCATGGCTGTAGTTGCTTTAGATCCTGGAGGGAGTATTAGTACTCCAATGCTGAAGTCATGTGCGCCACAATATATAAATGAATCGCCTACACCTGAAACTTGGTCACATAAAGCGATTGAATATATATTGAATATAACAATAGATAAAAATGGAGATTCATTGACATGCCCAGCATGCGTATAAAAAGCACCTTTAAGGTGCTTTTTATATTAGTAGCACATTATATCATTCACAAAATTACATCTGAAAAATAAAATAAAAGATTAAGGGTGAGATTTGTTTGTTTTGAAAGCTTTAGAAAATATTTGAATAGGTGATAAAAATGAATCCAAGCAGTTTAAAAGTGACAGGGGCATGGTTTCAAGTAGGGGGGAATCTTACAGCTGCTATTGGAACGACAAGAGGATTTATTGGAGAAGAGAAAGTTGAATCGGAACTTGTTATTGTAGGGAGCTCATTACAAGCCCTCGGGTATATATTACAAATCATTGCGAGCAATTATGATGATGGGGAAGAAAAAAGAGAGAATCAAAGTAAATTACTTGATCAAATAGGAATTGAGTTATTAGCATTAGGAAATATATCGAATGTAATAGGAATATATTTTAATATAAATGAACAATTGAAAGAAAATGATTATCTTATCATTACAGGGAACAGTTTACAATCGGTTGGTGCTTTTTTAGGAGTAGAAGCAGCTTTGGTGGATATAAATGTATTACAGAAAATTATTATACTGGGTAACTCCATGCAAAGTTTAGGAGCTGGATTACAAGCGTATCAAGGTGTTTTAAATGTATTGAAAGATGAGAAAGAAAATAAAGATAGTCTTTTTGATAAGAAGGATGAGAGAATCATTGCACTCATTGGTATTTGGATACAAGCGATAGGAACGTTAATTTCCGCAATTGGAATAACTGCAATAGAGGAAGAAAATAGGCTAGAAAACAATGAAAAGTCTGAAATACTTATATAAATAGAAGGAGATACATTGATTTTAGAGGCAGGTTAAGATTAAAATGGTAGTAGGTTTTTTTGCGTATATTTTGAAAAGTGATATATAAAATACAAAATAAGGAGTTTTCAAGGGATGATGTATTTATTAGCAATTTTTCTTCCACCTGTTGCTGTATTATTTTGTGGAAAACCAATTCAGGCAATCATAAATTTCATATTAACATTAATATTTTGGGTTCCAGGAGTTATACACGCAATTCTTGTAGTGCATGATAAAAAAGCTGATCGGCGTTTGAAAAAACAAATTCAAGCATATGATGAAATTAATAAGAGAAATCGAAGATAATTCATCTGCCAAATGTTTTTAAAAGAAAGGAGGATTAACCTCCTTTCTTTTTTAGTGGGTGTTAAGTTTAAATTTTTGTGTGGCGGAAAGAATTTTTAATGTAAGTATTATGATAATAACTTTTAGATTGTGCATGTAATAGGCCAGTATAAATGCTTTCTGGTACATTAAAGAAATCATACATACCATGCTTTAATTGGATTCGCAAAATCATAGAAAAAGGATTATAACCAACAGCAACTATATTTTTTGAGGTAACCGGAGATAGCTTCATTATTATGCAACTCCTTATTTTTCATTTTTAATAATTCTTTGTAGGTAACGGTATTGTGGTGTTGAAATC
>NZ_WEII01000234.1:0-2364 GCF_009183805.1 Bacillus sp. B2-WWTP-C-10-Post-4
ATAAAGTTATTACAGTAATTAAATGTAGTAATAAAATTATCAACCAATAATACATCATTATAGTAAGATTCCACTTTCCTAATAGTTGGTATGTTACCCCTATGATTATCCCTAATATAGTAACATTAAAGGAAATAAACAAAGTTCTTTTTAGTATTTTAGGAAATGTTTTGTGATCCACAGTTTTATTATATAAACCGATTAAAATGCCCAAAGATAGATATGCCAGTAATAGCCCTACCCAATTCCAGATCCAATCTTGATCCCCCATTAAATTAAACAAAAGCGAAAGGATCCCTCCTACTGCAAAAATCGAGGAGATCATAATACTATTTAAAGCTGATTTCATACTATTTTCACTTCCTTAAAAATTTTACAATACAGCATTGAAGTCTACTCTTAAGTTGTCCTTTACTTATTAGGATCCATTTCATTAAAAATCTTGTATGGAAATACCATCATATAATCCGGTCATCATACCTATTAGTATATACGGAGAATGGGTAGGCCCAGCAAAAATTACATCTACATGATCCCATCCCATAATTTTCAAACTAAACGAAACTCCACCAAATCCTACTCCACATGGTAGATATACAAATAGAGGATGCGATCCATCAACTTTTATTTGTATATCAATTATTCAGACGTGTAGCAACTACTGCATTACTATACCCCGCTGTATATTCAAAAATAGTAGCCCCTTTGTTTCTAAGTAAATCTTTTCCCCACTTTTTCACAGCTGCTGCCATATGTACATATGATGTTTTAAAATTAATCATAATTTATTATAATTAAGTATATATTAACAATATATTAAGTATAAGTAAATAAAATTAATAATAATTTAATTTTATTTGCTTATTTAAAGGGGATTACATATATGAACGATATTAATGTTGGTCACAAAATTAGGGCATTTAGAAAAGGTTCCGGATTAACCAGTAAGCGTTTAGCAGAGTTAGCTGATATAACACCTTCTATGTTAAGTCAGATTGAAAAAGGAATCACAAATCCTTCATTACAAACACTAAAATTAATTTCTGTAGCATTAAATATTCCATTGTTTAATTTTTTCTTAGAGGATACCAATACAGAAGAATTAGTTGTAAGAGCTAACCAAAGGAAAAAAATAACTTTTCCTGAAAGCGGCAATGTTTCGTATGAGTTATTATCTCCTAATTTAGATGGAGCACTAGAATTGGCTTTAATGAATCTGTTACCTCAAACTGCTTCATCTATGGAGCCTGTGGCACATAAAGGGGAAGAAATAGCTTTTATTATGGAAGGGCAAGTAAAACTATATCTAAATGATGAGGTTTTACTTCTCAATACAGGTGATAGTGTTAAAATCCCACCTTATGCAAAGCATAAGTGGGAAAACACTTCTTTAAACAAAGTCACTGTTATATTTGGAGTAACTCCACCATCTTTTTAATTTCAAATACTAGCGAAGAAAAGTTAGAGAAAATAATTCTCTAACTTTTCTTGTATACATAACTTTATTTTAAGAAAGTAAAAAACTTGTCTCTCAATTATATGTGATTAAAACTAGTGAAATAGATCTTTTTAATTACATACTTAATTTATTTTTTAATGTCCAATATTTTTCTCCATTAGCTTCAAAAGAGAATTCTACCCATCCATTCGGATCTTCACGATAAATAAAGATGGTTGTTCCAGGAGTTACTGTACCAACTTCATTCTCCTCGACAGCTACATCTGGTCTACTTTTAATTTTTAAATTAAATGGATAAGGTACCTGATAGTAAGTAGCTGATGATACAACATTTGAGCTTGAACCGTCTGCATACATTTTATATGGAATTTCATTAGATAACGCGTCGACATCTAATGTTTCAGGATTCTTTGGTAATTTTTTTGCATATGTATAGTCTTCTACATGGAACGGTTTAATACGTTCCATAATACCCGCAATTTTCTTAGCCCAGCCTTTATCTGATGCATATTTCACATTCATGCCAGTTAATGTTGGGCCGTTATAATACATACCACTTTCTTCTAAATATCTTTCTCGTACATAATTAGCGTTATAAGCAATGCTATCGCCATAGCTTGGTAAATATTTCGCATATTTAAACGGATCTCCATCATATGCACGTAGACCAAATAGATTATGTTTTTGATATGCGATTTCTGATTTTCCGTATCCAGATTCTAAAATCGCATGCGCCGCTAAATAATGAGCACTCACGCCATATTGATTTTGCGCATTAATAAAATCTTGCCCATGTCCAACTAAAGGACTATCCGAGTGATATTTCGCAATAAAACTATCAATCTCTTGAGCTGTAATTTTCGAAGCCACTGTTAAATTTAAATCTTCATATGAGGTAGCAGTAA
>NZ_WEII01000235.1:0-2324 GCF_009183805.1 Bacillus sp. B2-WWTP-C-10-Post-4
GAGCAGAGAAATCCTCATGATTAGCAGCTTGTATAAGCAATTTATACTTAATATCTTCCGCAAGGCATTTTAAAGAAAATTGATATGTACAATATAAATCTGCTTCTTCATCTTCAAATAGAAACGGTAATGTTTCTTGTCTTATATGAAATCTTAAATCTCTTTTCTTAATATATTTATTGTATACATTTATTTTCTGTGGAGTTTTTATGTTTTCCTTTTTAAATCTATAAACATTTGTCACTACAAACACTACATCTTCTTTTGAAAATATATCTTCAAATAAGAATTTATTATATGTATATAATTGAGAAAAGTATTCCATATTTAAATCGTCGGTTCCTTCTACAATTTGATATTTATCTTTTCCGAAATCAAAATGTAAATGATTTCCCCACTGAGAATATAAGTAGGGTACTAATGTAACTCCTGGAAATGTTTGAGTCATATATTCTTTTAATTGCATTTCCTTGTCCTTTCTACTGTACAATTCCTTTTAAATCCCAGTATGCTTCTTCTAGCCACGGATGCATAACTTTAAATGTATCTTTCCTTTCCCACAAATATGAAATTTATACAAAAGCTGCTTTTTCCAAAAATTTTGCCAATCCTTTTTTTATTTCTATTAAATATGGTGGTGTCCCGTTTTGATCCCATTCTATTTTATCTGCAACAAATAATACTAAATCCATCTTCGTTGCATGTTTACGCAACGTTGTATGGCAACAAATTGCATTTAAAATTTCTTCATCTTCTACTTTAAATATTTCTTTTGCGATTACTCTCGATAGTTTTTGATGAATAATTATAGGAAACTTTCTTTCTGCTTCCACTATTTCTATCCCAAATTCTTCAGCAACTGCAATCCGCTCCTCGTTCGGAAAAATGCCACTAATATCATGTAAATATCCTGCAAGTGCTGCTTTTTCTTTATCTACGTGAAACTTTTCTGCAATCTTTTTTGCCTCATTTGCTACACGAATTGAATGTTTATATGTAAACTCTTTATTATATTTTAGTAGAAAAGCTTTAATATCATTTTCTATTTTTCCAGTTTGAGTAAATGAATATATATCATTACATAACATAGAAAATTCCCTTATAACTACCTTTCATTATAATGTAGAATCTAAATATCCTTGTTATTTTATATTCGTTATTAATCTTTTTACTCCTTTTTAATACGTTACATGAAATTTTATACAGAATCATCGCTACAAGTACATAAATGTTTGATATTATAGTAATGTTGATGATTTGTAAGGAAAGGAACTACACAATGAATAAAAACATATTAATTATTGATGATGATAAAGAAATTGTTGAATTACTTGCTGTTTATTTGCGAAATGAAGGCTATAACATTTATAAAGCTTATGATGGCGATGAAGCATTGCAAAAGGTTTCTACATATGAAGTTGACCTTATGATTTTGGATATTATGATGCCAAAGCGAAACGGATTAGAAGTTTGTCAGGAAGTGCGTGAAAATAATACTGTACCAATTCTAATGCTTAGTGCAAAAGCAGAAGATATGGATAAAATATTAGGTCTTATGACAGGTGCCGATGATTATATGATCAAGCCATTCAATCCATTAGAATTAGTAGCAAGAGTGAAAGCTTTATTACGAAGATCATCTTTCCAAAACGCTACTTCGCAAAAGAATGAAGATGGTATTATTCGTATTCGCTCTGTTGAAATACACAAACATAATCATACTGTTAAAGTAAATGGAGAGTATATTAAACTAACCTCTATTGAATTCGATATTTTATATTTGCTTGCAAGTAATACAGGAAGAGTATTTAGTTCAGAAGAAATTTTTGAACGCGTTTGGAATGAAGATGGTTACGGTTCAAATAAGACTGTAATGGTCCATATTAGCAACTTACGGGATAAACTTGAAACAGTAATAAATGGAGAGAAATTTATTCACACTGTTTGGGGAGTTGGCTATAAAATTGAGAAATGAAGCATTTGATATATTAAAAGATATCCCTAAATGGAAACTTATTTTTTGGCTCTTATTAGCTATCACACTCACGCCTATTACTGAATTAATTATTTATCGCCTCGTTACGAGTGTAATTGAGAGTTCACTTACTCTAACTGAACTCGGTAAAGAATTCATTCGAATTTTTGGTTATGAAAAGTATAAAGGGATTAAAGAATCGTTATGGATGATGATTGTATCTTATTTGTTTTTATTTTCTATTTTTTCATCCTATCTTTACATTTTTTATCGCCACGAGAAAAAACTTTACTATGAAACTTGTATTAAAAAAATGATAGAAGAAATTCGTTATATTGCAAATGGAAAC
>NZ_WEII01000236.1:0-2264 GCF_009183805.1 Bacillus sp. B2-WWTP-C-10-Post-4
GGCATAATGCCGTTAGTACACAATGCTAAAACGCCTATTATAAAAAAAATGGAAAACACAAAAGGCAATAATGAAGGAAACCCAGGAGGCGGAACGGGAACAGACAACGGAACTGGAGGAAACCCAGGAGGCGGAACGGGGACAGATAACGGAACCGGAGGAAATCCAGGAGGCGAAACGGGAACAGATAACGGTAAAGTTATTGAAAGTACAACGAATCAAGTTATACATCAAAAAACAGAAAAAATAACAGATATTACTTCTAGTGTATTAATAAAAGAAGCAGTAGATACAGTCGAAAGTTATCAAGGTTTAATGAGCCTTTACGAAATGTATTATGGGATTGATTTAAGAACGAAAGATGTAGGTCCTAAGTTAGAAGAGGGAAGTTTAGATGCAATTGCGACGGATCAATCTTTGTACTACGTATTAAATAAACAAAGTTTAATTGATTTAATTTCAAATCTTGTTTCATCAAGTATTACTACAGAAATAAAGCAAGATATGTCAGGTTTAAAACAAAAAATAAACTCTTATCAACAATCTATTACTAGTGCGGATCAAAATTCTATGCTACTAGCGGAGAAATTAAATGGAACGACGCAACAAGCAACTAGTATGAATGAAAATTTAGGAGAGTATTTAAAAGGTTTAGCGAAATGGCGTGAGAATAGCTTAAAGCTAGTTGAAGAGCAGCAAGTATTAACAACAAATCATGCTGGTGAGCAAACAGCTATTTTATCGTTAGATTCTGGTATTAAATCATTAATGATGCAAAGTCAGTCATTGGTCGAAAGTTCGAAGCATAGTTTAGCAACTTCAGACGATGTATATAAAACATTTGATCAAATTAATGGACAAGCAAAAGAAATTCAAGACAGCGGAACGACAATTGTTTCAAAAGCTGATCTATTATTAAATGACTTTACGAAGAAAATGGAAGATGATAAATCATTCTCCAAAAACTTTACGAAAATTTTAGCGAATAGCCGTATTGGAGATCGTCAAAATGAGATGCTATATGACTTTTTAGCTAGTCCAGTTCAAAAGCAAAATGATGGAGTAATTGTAGCAGGAAATGCTTTTACACCATACTTAATTGTATTAACTTGTTTCATTGTTGCATTATTTACAGCATACGCAATTGCGAATCAAGAAAAGAAACGAATGCAATCAGATCATTTTGAAGAGAAATTCTCATTAATTGATATGAATGTACCAACTACAGTAGTAGCTTTCGGTATATCAATTGTGGAAGGGATTAGTATAGGTATCATTTCTGGGCGTCTTTTAAAGTTCGGTCAGGATCAAAGTTTACTATGGATTGCGTTCATCACATTTATTATGATGGCGTTTGTATTGGTCTCAACCTACTTATTACGACAAATAAAAATGGTAGGAATGTTTATACTATTAGTATTTTTAAGCATGTACCTATTTTTAACTGAGGCAGTTGGAAGTAAAGTAGATCAAATGTCGTCTGTCGGAAAGATACGTCAATTCTCACCGCTTCAGTATATAGAAAGTTTTCTAAATGATTTTATTAGTGGTAAAGATACTGGGAAAGTTATTTTTGTCGTATTGTTTGTAATTGCCATTATTGGATTGGTTAGTAATCTATTTGTATGGCATAAGAAATGGGAGGAAAAAGAAGTAAATGATCAAACAATGGAGCATAGTGGCTAAGTTATCATTTCTCTCTATCCTTTTACTGTTTGTCGCGCTACCGATAAGGAGCGCGGCTGACAGTTATCTTGGTGATGATGGGAAGATTAAGTTTAAAGTGGATCGACTTGAAGAAAGCGACCAAGAAAAAAATAAAAAGGAACATAAGGAAACAGAATTAGATAAAGCATCGATTGAGTTATTTAACAAAGATATAGAAGAAGAAATTGAGAAAAAGAAAAAGAAAGAACAAAAAGATATGGAAGCTTTGCGAGATTCTCTTTTTACAAAACCAAAAGAGAATAATAGTGTTAAAGATACGAAAAATAGTTTGTTTAGCAGTGAATACATTGTCAGAAAAAGTGCAGATGAAGTAGCGAGTAATGAAACAATGAATGAAGAGTCAATTAGTATAACAATAATATTATTATTTGGCGGCGGCATTCTACTTATTTGCATCGGTATTTATACGGTTCTTCGTAAAAGTTGGAGGTAAAGCGATGGCAATACAAACACATATCAATGTGACAGTAGATTTTAGTAAATGGAATGGAAATACATATGATTTGCGTATTCCGAATCATCAATCTATTAAATAT
>NZ_WEII01000237.1:0-2259 GCF_009183805.1 Bacillus sp. B2-WWTP-C-10-Post-4
TGGTAGTATGTATCTCCATATCCATAATTATTTTTAAAAAGGCAATTTGTGTTCAAAAAAACTCCTATCATTCATACATAACAAAATAAAAGGCGTTCTCAAAATTAACATCTTGAGAACGCCTTTTATTTCTAATCTTTTTGATAATGTAACAATTCTTTTGCTGTATGCTGATCGATAATTAATACATTTGCATACCCGCCACGTAACGCACCATCAATTGCTTTTATTTTTCTATTACCACCTGCAACTAAAATAGAACGTTTCTTTAATTTCAGTTCTTCTAACTCAATTCCAATGGTCCGCTTATTAATTTCTTCACTACTAATATTTCCGTCCCCATCAAAGAATCGTGAACAAATGTCACCGACCGATTGTTTTTTGAGTAAACTCGTTTCATCCTTATCGAAATAACCTAATCGGAATAATAGCGCTTCGTCTCGAACTGTTCCTACAGTGAAAATTGCAATATTCGCTTGTTTCCCCATTTCGATAATGTGATGAATATGTCGATCCTGCTCTACTAATTCTTTCGTCACTGCATTATCAAATATAACTGGAAGGGGGAGATTTCTTGGCGTCGTTTGAAAAGCATCTGCAAATAAAGCGATTGTTTCATTCGCATATGTATTTACACTCGAATGACTAATACCACCTTTTAACTGAACAACCTCTACCCCTTTTACATGTTGCGGTACGATTTTTCTAGCGATTTCATACATCGTCATTCCCCAGCTTACACCAACAATATCACCGTTTTTAACCGTCTTTTCCATATACTCAGCTGCATATTTGCTAATATACTCTGTAATCGTTGCATATTCCGGAACTGGAGAAAATACAACATGTGCCTCTAATAAGTTATACTTTTCTTTCAGTAAATTCCCGACGTTATCTAAATCCGCAAATGGATCAGCGATGCTAATTTGAACAAACCCTTTTTCTTTCGCGTACTTTAACAATCTAGAAATTGTTGGTCTTGAAATATTTAATTTGTTAGCAATTTCTTGCTGACTATAATCTGATTGATAATATAATCTTGCAACTTCAACGCTTAATTGTTGTTTATCTTTTTCCATAGTAACTCATTACAAATCCCTTCCTGTATTTCCCTTTCGTTACAAGCATTATACAGCTTTATGTAAAAAAATTCGACTACCGAATTTTATCTATCTGAACTTCTACTACACTTAATATATAATGAAAACTTATTGTGTAGATTTACAAACTCAATATAGATACGCTTGAAACATGTAAATCAATTAACATTTAATTCACATTTTTTCTGTAGTAACGATAACAAAGCCGTTCAATAAGAAACATGAAACATCATCTAAAAACTATTCAAATACCCCTTATAAACAGAAGTTACTATTTATAAGGGGTATTTACTCAATTTAATTTTATAAAAATTGGATGGAAACAATGCAAGTTCTCACTTATTTAGAATAAGTGAAAAGATGATGTTTTATTTGTTCAATAAAATAATGATGGTGTATATTATCGTTAGATACTCGACTTGCCATAATAGCCCCCTCCATTGAAGAGGCAAGAAAGGAAGCGAGTGATATAACCTCTATATCTTCTTTAAATTCTTGTTTCTCTATTCCTTCTTTTATGAGAGAAGCCATTAACATTACTGTATCATCATAACCTTTTGCTGCTGCTTTTTGTAATTCTGGAAATACTCCAGTACTTTCAATGGCACTATTAAGTAATGGACAGCCTCCAGCAATAGGAGGATTATTAGCTGCATCTTGATATACAAGGAAAATTGCAAGGATTTTATCAATTGCTGTCTTTTTATTTTCCATTGCTTTATGAAAATGACTCCACATAATCTCACCACTTTTGTCGTAGGCAGCAAGGACAATTTCTTCTTTACTTTTGAATCTACGATAAATAGATCCTTTAGGTAGTTCAGTAGCTGTCATTATATCCTGGATGGATGTGCGAGTTATCCCATTAGTATTAAATAAATATAAAGATGTTTCAATAATTTTTTCTTTAACCTTATCAACTTTAGTCATGCTTTGTAATCCTCCTAATGAAAACGATCCTAATATTCTAGGTAATGTTTACCCTCTATTTTCTTAATTTTTTTGTAAGTATAAATAAGTTTGGAACAGAAATATCTTATCAATCCCTATCTTATGGAAACCTCAAACAATACAGTTTGAAAAGAAGTTAATCAAATTGTATTACCTACATAAATTAAGTGCATTTTCTGTCAAAACAACATGACCAATTGTTTAATTC
>NZ_WEII01000238.1:0-2219 GCF_009183805.1 Bacillus sp. B2-WWTP-C-10-Post-4
GATAACTACTATTGATACAATCATTTCAATTAGATCTTCTAAAATATATCCTCGTATTGACTCTAGACTCATGATCCTTACATTTAAATCCCCTGCATGACGTGAAGTAATCTTTTCAATGGGAATATTAAACATATTCTCAAAAACTTTTGTAGTACTTTTTCTATCAATTTCTTTTTGAAATTTTACTTTTATAATTGAAGTTATAGATTTTATCCCTATAACAACTATTAAACTCCCCAACATAATTAAAAGGTACCTTGCATTCACTTCCTTTGAAGCATTCAAAATATCCATAAACTTTTTCAAAATAAAAGGGAAAGCAAAAATTGAGATTTGTGCTAACAATGCTAATAGTGTTAGTAAAATAATCTGACTAGGGGATACAAAATGATCAATATATCTAAGTAGTATATGTTTTTCACGCTTTTTAATATTTGGCTGTATATCTTCTTTGTTTTCTATTACTAAAATATAGTTACAAAACATCTCTTCAAAACTTCTTATATCGATTACCATTGGCCCTGCCTTAGGATCTACAATATAAAATTTATTTTCTTTAACCCTTTCAATAATTACAAAATGATTAAAGCCCCAAAATGCTATCATCGGCTTTTGTATCCTTTGTAAATGAGTTATATTTTCTATCCTATATGCAGTTGCAGAGAGTCCATACGATTCACTAACTTTTTTTATGTCCAACAAACTCCATGACGATTTTTTATTAATAATTTTACTGTTTCTAATTTCCGAAGCTTGTACTGCTAAACCGTAATAATGCATAATCATTGCTAGACAACTAGGCCCACAATCAAAAGATGTCATTTGCGGTATAAACTTAATTTTCTTTCTTAACATATTTATCACCTATTCTAGGCATTAAAGTATAAAATGCTATTTAGTTTATTATTCTCTAACCTTTGTAAAAAATACAAAATACTTCCTAAACCTGTAAATAATGAAATTTTATGAGGATTAAAATCTTCTATATCAAAATTATTCAAAAAGTTATTTGTTACTTTCATAACAATTTGTTTTTCATTTCGCTCTAGCATACCTCTATTTTCTAACTCCAATAAAAAGTCTAATTTCCCCATTAAACCATGACATAAACAATAATCACTGTTTTCATGTAATGTACTTAAGATTTGATTTTTAAAAAAGATTAAATCTGATTGTATATCTTCATTTTGATATGATTCTAAAATTTTAATTCTTGATATTCCCATTCCACTAAACCCTTTACACCAGCTATCTGTATACTCATATTTACTCATACTCATTTTCTCACTTTTATGTATACCATGTATTACTCTATCGTACTTATTGGTTTTTAATATGTCTTTTAACTTATAAAATGCGAGAAGTTGACCTGATAATCCATGAACAAATCCCTTTAATGAATCTTCTAAATTTAGAGTATCGTGAGCTTTCCAATATACAAATTCATTATGTGTTTGCATATTATTGACAATGTAGTCACCGAGATTTTCAGCCACTTCAAGCAATATTTTATACTTAGGATTAACTTGATAAAACTTAACTGCAGTTAAAATTAGACCAGCTGAACCCCCTAATATATCATAATGCTTATCGTTATATTGACCTTTCTCAATATCAGAGTTGATATCCATAAATATTTGCAATATTACCTTTTCATTGAGAGAGGTGATATGCGGTAAAGTTGTTAAATAGTAAGAAATAATAGCATTAACACCATTTACAAAACCATAATTATTTTTATTTTTGTTTAGTATTTCTTGCACAACTTTTTGTTCAAGCTTATTTATAATTTCAATGTGATTAGGATCAGCATTATTTCTCAATAATGAACTTATTCCCAATAATCCATCATATATTCCATTATTCAAATGGTTTATCTCAAGCTCCCCTTGCCAATTTGTTTTTAGTCCAATAAAATCGACATCACCGTCTTTTGATATATAACTACCATCAAGAATTTTCCCTATAATCGCCTCCTTTATTTTATTTGTAGGTAAATTAGTCTGAAAATCAATTGTTCCCTTTACTGTATTCAGCTTATATAGATTGTCATTTTGATTAGAAAGGGATATTTCTATAATTTTTCTTTGTAATAAAAAGTCAGCATATGAAATGTTTTTGAACTTCATTTCTAAATCTATTTCATTACATGATAAACTCTCGTAAGACCCCCATTCATACTTATTAAAGAAATATGGAACATCATAGGATAATAG
>NZ_WEII01000239.1:0-2178 GCF_009183805.1 Bacillus sp. B2-WWTP-C-10-Post-4
AGATTATATAACATACATGGACCCTTGGTATGGTGATCATTATAATCATAATTTCAGTACGTTCCATAACAATAATAATTTTTGGTGGAGTGAAACTGTTTATAATATCCATGCAAACTAATAATATTAAAAGCGGGGGTTCATAAATGGGAAAACTACTTAAGCTTGTGATACTGTGCATGTGCTTAATGACCGTTATTATTTTCGCTAGTAAAATTAGTTATGCATCAAAAAATAAAAGTGAATCAGTACAATCGATCGCATTAAAAGATTATCAATATAGTAAGGGAAGTTCTTCTGAAAATTTAAGTTTTGAAAAAATAACAACATCCCCATTTTCGTTACCAATCTATGAAACAATTCCAGCACAGCAAATTTTAAATAGCTCTGAATTTAAGAATTTACTATTACCAACAAATGAAAAGCTGTGGTTTATTATGAAGGGTGAGCAGCCAGAAGGACTAATTGTTGCGAATGATACTGAACCGATTCGAACGGGCGGAGAAAATAGAAGTAAAGATTTATATGGATTATATAAAGCAATAAAAAATAATACAAATGAAACAAAAGATATTAGTTATTCCGAATTTGAAGGGCAAGGAATATTGGTAGTAAATCAAAATAATGATCAAGAAATATACCTTAGTAAAGGTGCCGCTGCCATATTAAAACTTCCTGCTGGTCAAAAAGTATTGAGCAGTGAAGTAATACAGAAAATGAAAGAGAGAATTGTAACTGGTTTTGAATAGTGGTAATGTCTGATTTTTTTTTGTTTATACAAGGTTGAATAGGGAACAGGATCAATGGTAGCATTAGGGCATCTTTACTGTTTGAAACCTAATAGTGTATATAAAAAGGTTAGAGAAGTTAATTCTCTAACCTTTTTATATTAATGTCTGAAATTTAAAAAGTGATGGAGTAAACCAAATAATAAAAGTTTGTTTGCTCTTCTATTTTTATTTGCAATTTAAACTCGTTATATTCCGCTATCTATTGTACAACCTTTTTACATAGCTGAATTTTTTTATTTGAAAATAAGGGTGCATCTATAAAACCATAATGATAAACTAAAATACCTAATTCCACTCTAGAATTAATATGCCATTTTTCTTTAATATGATTAATTATCGTTGAAATTCTTCGAGGGGTAACATATATTTTTTTGGAAATTTCTGCATCCGTATATCCTTTTGCTACATAAATAGCCACTTCTAACTCTCTTTCGGTCAACATTCTTTTCATAAAATACGCTCCTTCGAAATTATTTATATAAATATCAAAAGAAACTATTAAAAGAAATAAAGGTGAAAAATCATATTTATTTTAATCCGGCTATTTGCGGGTAGTAAGACTCCCACCTCAAAATCTAGATGTGGCAAAGAAGTCGGACTCCCTGTAAACGCCTGCCTGGGATGGACTAATAATCAGTGGGGGTGAATAAAACGCACATTGATTATTAGTGAACCATATTTTAATAATTTCTCGTATTGTGGTACAAGTTTGTAAAAGAAACTATAAATCCATATAATTAGTAATTGTAACTATATCAATTTTACATTACATTAAAAGTTGGAAAATATTCTTATACTCATAAAGTGTTACATTTGAGGGAGGAAAGATGGAATTCTACAATCTTGGTATTATTATTAAAGAACTTAGAAAGAAAAAAAACATGTCACAATCTGAATTATGTCATGGAATATGTTCACAAAGTCAAATTAGTAAGATAGAAAAAGGTATTATTTATCCATCTAGCATATTGTTGTATCAATTATCTGAAAGACTTGGTATTGATCCAAATTATATATTCGCACTAACCAAAAATAAAAAAATAAAATATATTGAAAATGTAAAATGTGTAATGAGAGATTGTGTAAAACAAAAACAATATAATGAGCTTTACGAAATAGTAAAAAAAGAGAAAAATGATGATAATTTCCAATCAAAAGAAGATAAACAATTTCTATTATGGCATGAAGCGATTGCTATATATTATGTAAATGGAGCAACAAGTAATGCTTTTGACATTTTAAATAGAGCACTAAAACAAACCTTAAGTAGTACTAACTTTTTATCAGAAAAAGAAATAAGCATAATGAATTCAATTGCTATAATACATGCAGAAAATGAAGAGTATGAGAAAAGTATAAATATATTAAAACAAAGTTTAATTAATTT
>NZ_WEII01000023.1:0-58705 GCF_009183805.1 Bacillus sp. B2-WWTP-C-10-Post-4
AACTCTCCAATAAAGTTAGTTTGTCTAGCATCTAAAATAAAAATTGACGTTTCACGTTGTTTGTTTCGTTCAGTTTTCAAAGAACTACTTGGTCGCTCATTTGCGACTTCCTTATGTTAACATTTTCGTTTTTCGATGTCAACTAAGTTTTTCAATTTCTTTTTGTCGTTTTCTGCGTTTCCGCATCAGCGACGGTTATTAATTTAACATATACAAACTATTAACGTCAACACTTTTTAATAAAAAATTCTTTTTCTTACATAACGAATACATTCTTCTGTGTTAGCTACTCTCCGGAATAAACAGAAAATGATTTTATATCTTTCTTCCATGGCTTTTTTTACAACTTCATGAATACGCTCATCTTCAAAATCAAATAAAAGTTCCTCTAATTCTCTCTTCAATATGTATTCCATTTCTTTTCTCTCTTCTTTTGTCAACATCAGCCCAAGCAAACAATCACCTCAATAATTCCTTACGCAACAATAAACGTTCCGCTCATTTTCAATTATCACAATCCTATCATCCATTATATCCACTACTTACGATATTAATCCTTTGTTCTCTTTTTTATATTTACAGCATATATGTAACTGAAAAGGATTGGACAAAGGGGCGTAATATTATGTTTTTCTTTTTTATTACGAGTAAGAGAAATTTTAAACACATTAGCTTAATAGTGATACTGTCCTTATTTACAGCATGGCTACTCTTTTTAAAAACATATTCACATGAATCTGCTTTTTCAACTGCTACAGGCCCTAAAGTAATTTACAAAGGAGACACCGCTAAAAAGCAAGTTGCATTTACGTTTGATATTAGTTGGGGAGACAAAAAAGCAATTCCAATCCTAGATACTCTTAAAGAAAGAGAAATTAAGAATGCAACATTCTTCCTTTCTGCTGCATGGGCCGAAAGACACCCCGATATTGTAGAGCGAATCATGAAAGACGGACACGAAATCGGTAGTATGGGGTACAATTACACATCCTACACTTCTCTAGAGACAAATGAAATAAGACGAGACCTTTTACGAGCACAAGATGTTTTTACGAAACTTGGTGTAAAACAAGTCAAGCTGTTACGTCCACCTAGTGGCGAATTTAACAAAGCAACCCTTAAAATCGCAGAATCACTTGGATACACCGTCGTGCATTGGAGTAATAATTCAAACGATTGGAAAAACCCAGGTGTAAATAACATCGTTTCCACTGTCTCTAATAATTTGAAAGGTGGAGATATCGTCTTATTACACGCATCCGATTCTGCCCTTCAAACAAATAGAGCTTTACCGCTGCTCCTGCAAAAAATAAAAAGTGATGGATATGAACAAATATCCGTATCACAACTTATTTCCAACACAAGTACGAAAAGTGAAGATGTGAAGTAGCTTCTTCCCTACCACTCTTCACGCATAAAAAGCTCTACTACCTTTCAAGAAGGTGGTAGAGCTTTTTTAATCATACCATTTCCAGCATTATAACTGCTGGTGTATAAAATCTCTCTATTAAGCTGATTTACTTGTTTTTCCGATTAAACGATGTAATACAAGTAATTGATATGCGTTACATAACAATAGCGGTATAACCATTAAATATAACCAATCTGTATCATTAATCCGAAGCGCCGGTACCCATTCAAGGATCGTTACAACAACCATAAAGAACAGAGCTGGCACAAATGCTTTTTTATTTGTTTCTTTGCTTTTTACATAAGCAACAATTGCTCCAAACACAAATAATATTCCAGCAACAAGTATGTTATTCCCTAACGAGACTTCCCCATTTGCAATAAGTACAGATCTTAAATACACAAAATCAAATAATACGAATGCAATAAAGAAGAGCTGGACTGCATTCCATAAAGAAGATGAGCGGAACATCCCTAGTCCAAAACGGTGGATTGTTAAATATGCAAAGAATCCCATTTGACTTATAACACTAAAAATAAATCCTACACCCATCAGCCAGAAAGATACTGCTAAAATCTCCTTACCGTCGAAATTTTGAAAAAATTTATTGTACTTGTCCCACTCCAAAACAAAACCAATAATAACTGTGCTAATTCCACCAAGAAACAACGTCGTTAAAAATAGTCGTACCCACTTGCGGCTATTCACAACACATCCCCCATTATCCTTATATTTCTAATTAAATTGTATCAATGACAATTTCAAAAAGCTAGCCATGTTCATGTATAAATTCCTTAAAGATATTTATATTAAAAAGAGAGAACTGTGCTGAAAGGAGTTCCAACTTATGAAACGGATGCTATTCATTTTCGTTTCTTCTTTTCTACTTATCGCACTTGCAGCATGCGCACAAGGAAAAGAAACGAAATCCGAACTAGATTACGATCAAACAAAGAAAATGATTGTTGATATTTTAAAAACAGATCAAGGTAAGAAAGCTATTCAAGATGTATTAACTGATGAAAAAATGAAACAAGCACTCATACTAGATGAAACAGTAGTAAAGAAAACGATTGAAGATGCCATGGTATCCGATAAAGGGCAACAATTCTGGGAAAAGCTCTTTAAAGATCCTGAGTTCTCATCGAAGTTCGCTAAAAGTATGGGGAAAGAACAAACCCAATTAATGAAAACCTTATTAAAAGACCCTGAATACCAAGCAGGCGTTATAGAAATTATGAAAAATCCTGAAGTAGAAAAAATGATGTTACAAACAATGAAGAGTAAAGAATACCGTCAATATCTACAACAAGTACTAACAGAAACTGCTGAAAGTCCACTCTTCCAAGCCAAGATGATTGATATCATTAGTAAAGGTGTGCAAAAAGCTGAAAAAGGCGGATCTGGTAAGAAAGAAGCAGGCGGTGACGGTGGTTCTCAAGGCGGGAAGAAGGAAGAATAGTAAAAAATAATAACTATAATAACGAGTGGACAATTTATACATTGTTCACTCGTTATTACTTTATCTTGCTATTAACAGACGAAATGGCCCCCTCTAGTTAAGCGAAAGGTTTACTAGCAACAAAAGCCTTATTGTTGTCAGTAACAGGTGAACCCCACTGATTAAAGTTTCACTTTATTTTTGTGTAACAGCTGTTCTATCAATTACTGTTTCAGCTATTTTACTATAAATAATGCCCGTTGTATGTGTATCTTCATATACTGAAGGAGCAAATTCTTCTTTATTCCAATCGGGTTGTTGTAGCGGAATGCGACCAAGAACATTCGTTTGCAATTCGGTAGCTAACTTATCTCCCCCGCCTTTTCCAAATACATATTCTTTCTCACCAGTTACCTTACTTTCAAAATATGCCATATTCTCAACAACACCAAGAATACTATGTTCAGTGCGCAATGCCATCGCTCCAGCACGCGCTGCTACAAACGCAGCTGTTGGATGAGGCGTCGTTACAATAATCTCTTTGCAAGATGGCAACATTGAGTGCACATCTAACGCAACATCACCTGTGCCTGGTGGCAAATCTAGTACTAAATAATCTAAATCGCCCCATTCTACTTCTGTGAAGAAGTGGTTTAACATTTTCCCAAGCATAGGTCCTCTCCAAATAACTGGTGCATTATCCTCTACAAAGAAGCCCATTGAGATTACCTTTACACCTAAACGTTCCACCGGAATTATCTTGTCACCTCTTACGATAGGACGTTTTTCTATCCCCATCATGTCTGGCACACTAAAACCGTAAATGTCCGCATCAATAATACCAACTTTTTTTCCTAAACGAGCTAAAGCAACTGCAAGGTTAACGGAAACAGTTGATTTTCCCACGCCACCTTTTCCACTCGCTACTGCTAAGAATGTTGTTTTTGAATTAGGTGACAATAAAGATTCACTTTGCTCTTCTTCTTGTTCCGGTGCAAACTGAGCTAATTCCTCTTCTGTAAATTCTGCAAAACGAAGTCCAACTGTTGCTGCCCCAAGTTCTTTTACTAACTTTACAATTCCAGACTGCAACTGCATTTGTTCCGCTGTACCGGTTTTTACGATTGCAATTTTGACACTCACATGTTCCTTCTCTGGCTTGACTGTTACCTCTTTAATTGCACTTGTTTCTTTTAATGTTTTATGTAAAAACGGATCTACAATCCCTTCTAACGCTTCAACCACTTGCTCTTTCGTTATCATAATTAGCCCAGCCCCCTGTATGAAAAATAACGTAATGTTAATTTAATTTATCTCTGCTTATCCTTGAAATAAATGCGTTTACATTTCCAGTATAACATATTTTCCGAAAACTTCGTTAACGAGAGCAGCTCAAAAAAATCCTCCTTATTCTGGAGGATTTCCTTTTTCCGTGAAATAACGTAATATACCACGGTATATTGCAGCTGCTACCTTTTGCTGATATTTCTCCGAATTTAACATATACCTTTCGTTCACATTCGATAAAAAGCCAGCTTCAATTAAAGCACCTGGTGTTTTAGAATACTTTAATAAATATACATGCGAAATTGTCTTAGCAGAACGATTCGTGTTTTCTAAACTTGTTCTCAATTCAGCCTGTATAAATTTTGCAGCACGTTCATTTTCAATCGAAGAGCGGTAATAGAATGTTTGTGCGCCTTTCGATCCACTACTAGTTAAAGCATTTAAATGAATACTTGCAAAAAAGTCTATATCAGGTTTATTGATGATTTCTACACGTTTTTTTAAATCCTCTGCTTTACGTCTACTATATGACTTTGTATCTTTGTTAGCTAAATCATAATCTCCCTCACGCGTTAAAATAACTAGTGCACCTTGTTCTTGTAAATAGTCTTGTACCTTTTTTGTAATTTCAAGCGTAATATCCTTTTCTATAATATCCTTTCCACCAACAGCCCCTCCATCTGGTCCACCATGCCCAGCATCTAATACAATTACTTTCCCTGATAAGGGTAAATTCCAAGCTCGCCACGATTTTGTAATTTGAAATTCTTGTTTAACTAAAAAAAACAATACAACCGCAGCGAGTGCAAAAGAGATAATTCGAATTCTCTTCATACCTTTCCTCCTCCAGCTAGTCCCTCTAATTACTTATATGGGACAAGAGGAAAGTTTATGCTTGTCTTAATGAAGCTTTAATCGATATCTTCTTTCACCTTTTTCATACCCTTCTTGCCACCACAATCCTATAAACTGCTGACAAGATTCAAAAAGTAATTCCTCATCTTTCAACTTTATTTCTCGCATAGTCATACTCGTTAAAAATTGAAATAGCGTTTCAGTTAATTGTTGTTCTTCTTCTAAAGCTCTATATTTCACATCAAAAAACGATTCACCATAATAACCAAATTTACTGTATCTCGCTCCTAATAAATAAGATTCTATCCCTAATTCAATACAGTAATCTTCATACTGACGATGAAGCTCTTGCATTTGAAAGGCATCACGAATATTTGAACGCAATGTTTTTAATGATAATTCCCGCAACATCTTCCGCTCGTATTTTAACTGCTTTTCTTTTTGTTTTTCTTGTAAGCTGACAATGACATTCATAGTACTTATAAACCTCCCTAATACGTATTAGTCTAAACTTCTAAAGAAGAAGCATACGCGTGGCGGTAGCACTAAAATATTCCAAGCTATAAAAATTGCAAAAGAGGAATGAAACATAAAAAAACCCCAACCAAAATGGTTGGGGTTTGTAGTTCGCAAAAATTAACGTTTTGAGAACTGAGGTGCACGACGTGCGCCTTTAAGACCGTATTTTTTACGCTCTTTCATACGTGCGTCACGAGTTAATAGACCTGCACGTTTTAGTGTTAGACGGTATTCTGGATCAGCTTTTAATAAAGCGCGAGAAATACCGTGACGAATAGCACCAGCTTGACCAGTGTATCCACCACCATTTACGTTTACAAGTACATCGTAGTTACCTAAAGTTTCTGTTGCAACTAGAGGTTGTTTCACTACTTCACGTAATGCAGCAAATGGGATATAGTTTTCAAAATCACGACCGTTAATGATAACGCGTCCTTCGCCTGGAACTAGGCGTACGCGCGCTACTGAACTCTTACGACGTCCAGTGCCATAGTATTGAACCTGTGCCAAAGTAAGCCCTCCTTTAATTAATTATCCGCGAAGTTCGTAAACTTCTGGTTTTTGTGCTTGGTGTGGATGCTCTGCTCCAGCATACACGTTAAGTTTCTTAGAAACTTGACGGCCTAAGCGTCCTTTTGGAAGCATGCCTTTAATTGCAAGCTCTAACATTTGTACAGGGTAGTTTGTACGCATTTCAAGAGCTGTTCTTTGCTTAAGTCCACCTGGGTGGTTAGTGTGACGGTAGTAAATTTTATCGTTTAATTTATTACCTGTTAAATGAATTTTCTCAGCGTTAATAATAATTACATGATCACCCGTGTCAACGTGTGGTGTAAATGTAGGTTTGTTTTTACCACGTAAAATGGATGCTACTTCACTAGCAAGGCGACCTAAAGTTTGACCTTCAGCATCAACCACATACCATTTACGCTCAACTTCGTTAGCTTTTGCCATAAAAGTCGTACGCATGTGTTTCCCTCCTCGTTATCTTTTCCATAGAAAAAATCTATTGTTTATCTTAAACACGATTTCCTTCCGGGGCTAATCGTGGTTTTAGAAACAATACCATATGTTATGATATACTTTTGAGTTTCTAATGTCAAGCAAATGTTACACCAGGATTAGTTGTTATAGTTTACCTCCCATAAGTAAAGCCCATGACCTGGAGCCATCTTTCCAGCAAACTGACGATTTTGTTTCGCTAAAATCTCTGGAATGCTATCAGGATCAAGCTTTCCTTGCCCTACGCTAAGTAACGTACCAACAATAATTCTGACCATATTATATAAAAATCCATTACCTACAAAACGAAAAATTATTTCATCATTTTGTTCAATTAACTCGATTTCATAAATTGTTCGCACTTTATCTTTTTTGTCAGTTTTTGCCGAACAAAAAGAAGTGAAATCATGTGTTCCAATAAAATAAGGAATTGCTTTTCTTATAGAGTTGATTTCGAGCGGGTATGGATATTGATATACGTAATTTCTACGGAATACATCCGCAGTCTTTGATAATAATACACGATAACGATATTCTTTTTTCTCAACACCGTAACGTGCATGAAATTCTTCTGTTTTTTTCTCTACTTGCCTAATAACAATATCATCTGGCAACATTGTGTTTAAAGCATTAATCCATTGCCACTCTTCAAGAGACAAAGGAGTATCAAAGTGTATTACTTGTCCTTTTGCATGAACTGTAGAATCTGTTCTACCAGATGCCTGAACACGAACAAGTTCTCCCTTATGCAATTTCTGCAATGCTTTTTCTATCTCCTGTTGAACAGTACGATGGTTCGGCTGAATTTGATAACCACAAAAATGCATGCCATCATATGCAACCGTACATTTTATTCTATCCATTTCTCTATTCTCCATTACGATCGCACCCATGCCAAAATACAAGCTAAACAAAATAAGCTGACAATCGTTACTGTATCGCTTGTTTTCCAGCGTAGTTGCCTAAATTTAGTACGTCCTTCACCACTTTGATATCCACGAGCTTCCATCGCAATGGCTAAGTCCTCTGCACGCTTAAAAGCACTGATAAACAGAGGAACGAGCAGTGAAATAATAGCTTTCATTCTATCTTTTATCGGTCCCCCGGCAAAATCAATACCACGTGACGCTTGTGCTTTCATTATTTTACTCGTTTCATCCATTAATGTCGGGATAAAACGAAGAGAAATTGACATCATTAATGCGATTTCATGAACAGGAACCTTTATACGCTTCAACGGCTTTAATAACGTCTCCAAACCATCTGTAATTTCAATAGGTGTCGTCGTTAACGTTAATAATGTCGTCATTAAAATAATAACGAAGAATCGTACAGAAATGTATATCCCTTGCTCTAATCCTTTTTCATATATCGAAAACCAACCAAGCTGGAATAGTACATCCCCCTCCTTATTTGTAAAAATATGCAGGAAAAATGTAAAAAGAAAAATCCATAAAATTGGTTTTAAGCCCGAAAGTACATAACGAATCGGCACTTTTGCAAAAAATAAAGCAATGAGTGCATATAAAAATAAAAATCCATATGAAATCGCATTATTTGCTAAGAAAACAACAAATACATATAAAAAGACAATCAGCAGCTTCGTACGTGGATCAAGTTGATGAATAAGTGAATTCCCCGGGATATATCTCCCAATAATCAACTGCTGCATGATTCATGACCACCTTTTCGTAACACCTGCACAACTTCATGAGTAAGATCCTCTAAAGATAAGGTAGCCTTTGGAATTGAAATACCAAACTTCTCTTCAATTGCACGTTTATACTTTAATGACATAGGAAGATCCACACCAATTTTCTCTAGTTCATCGGCATGTGAAAATACTTCCTCTGCACTTCCTTGCAAAAAGACCGTTCCTTTATGCATAACTACAATCTGCTCCGCATACTGAGCAGCATCCTCCATATTATGCGTTACAAGGATAACTGTAAGCCCCTTTTCCTTGTGCAGCTTATAAAACATCTCCATAAGTTCGTTCTGCCCTTTTGGATCTAGTCCTGCTGTAGGTTCATCTAATACAAGCACTTCAGGTTCCATCGCCAGTACACCCGCTATAGCAACACGTCTCATTTGTCCACCACTTAATTCGAACGGAGAACGTGTTAACAGTTCCGGTTCTAGCCCTACAAGTTCAATTGCCTTTCTAGCCTTTTGCCTTGCTTCGTCTACAGATACTCCAAAATTAGTAGGGCCGAAACAAATATCTTTCTCCACAGTCTCTTCAAACAACTGATGTTCTGGGAATTGAAAGACAACCCCTACTTTTTTACGTAGTGGCTTTAACTTTTTTTCTTTCTTTCCTGCCGAAATCAAATGTTCACCAATTTGAACTGTACCATTTGTCGGCTGCAATAAACCATTTAAATGTTGAATCATCGTTGACTTACCTGAACCAGTATGACCAATAATGGCATAATAGCCCCCACTTGGAAACGACACATCTACATCATAAAGTGCGCGTCTTTCAAATGGAGTTTTATATTGATAACGATGCTCTACTTTTTGGAATGTAATCTCCAAAGTTCGTTCACCAAGCTTTCCATTGTAAGATGCGTATTTTGCAAGAGAATTTCATTTCTTTTTAATAATTCTGCTATTTTCACTGAAAACGGTACATCTAAGCCAATTTCTTGGAGCATATGAGAGGATTTGAAAATTTTTTCTGGAGTCCCTTCCTCTAATATTTCTCCCTTATTTAAAATAATGACACGATCTGACTGTGCCGCTTCTTCTAAATCGTGCGTAATCGATAACACGGTAATACCTTTTTGAGTAACAAGTTGTCTAACCGTTTCTACTACTTCACGTCTCCCTTGAGGGTCTAACATTGACGTTGCTTCATCTAATATTAAAATAGATGGTTGAAGTGCTAAAACGCCTGCTATTGCCACTCGCTGCTTTTGCCCACCAGATAAGGAATGAGGCTCATCATTAAGAAAATCTTCCATACGGACAAGTCGCAAGGCCTGTTCTAATCTTTCAATCATTTGTTCTCTTGGCATTCCGATATTCTCTAAGCCAAATACAACATCATCTTGCACTGTTGTTCCAACAAATTGATTATCTGGATTTTGAAATACCATTCCAATTTGTTTTCGAACATCCCATACCGTTTCCTCTGATAAAACCATTGTATCATTTACTGTAATAGTCCCTACTTCTGGCAAAAACAAACCATTCAATAATTTTGCAAGTGTAGACTTTCCTGAACCGTTTTGTCCAATAATAGATACCCACTCTCCCTCATATAAGGAAAATGAAACATCTTTTAATGCATAAGTGGCTGCCCCAGGATATTGAAATGATATATTTTCTATCCGAAGTTTCTCTTTTTTCAATAGAAGGCACCCTTTCCTTCGCACAGTTAGCCTATTTTTATATTTAAAAAAAAGGGCCATGACCAGTTTCTTGAAAAGAACTGTCCTGCCCTTTTAATTATCATTATACTAACTCGATAATTACCATTGGTGCTGCGTCTCCGCGACGTGGACCAATTTTTGCAATACGAGTGTATCCGCCTTGGCGCTCAGCATAGCGTGGAGCTACATCAGCGAATAGTTTTTGAAGTGCATCTTGACCAGTCTCAGCGTTAGCTACTTCATTGCGAATGAAAGCTGCTGCTTGACGACGAGCATGAAGATCTCCGCGTTTACCTAAAGTGATCATTTTTTCCACTACAGAACGAAGTTCTTTTGCACGAGTTTCTGTCGTTTGGATGCGCTCGTTGATAATTAAATCAGTAGCTAAATCACGTAACATAGCTTTACGTTGCGCACTTGTACGGCCTAATTTTCTGTATGCCATTCGTAGTTCCCTCCTTTGTTGATGGGTTTAAATCCTCAGTCGTCTTTACGTAAACCTAAACCTAATTCCTCAAGTTTATGTTTAACTTCTTCTAAGGATTTACGTCCTAAGTTACGAACTTTCATCATATCTTCTTCTGTTTTGTTCGCAAGCTCTTGTACAGTATTAATTCCTGCACGTTTTAGGCAATTATAAGAACGAACAGAAAGGTCTAGTTCTTCGATAGTCATCTCAAGAACTTTCTCTTTTTGATCTTCTTCCTTCTCGACCATAATCTCAGCATTTTGTGCTTCATCAGTTAAACCAACAAAGATATTTAAATGCTCAGTTAAGATTTTGGCACCTAAAGAGATAGCTTCTTTTGGCCCGATGCTTCCATCCGTCCATACATCAAGCGTAAGCTTATCATAATTAGCCACTTGTCCGACACGTGTCTTTTCCACTTGGTAAGTCACACGTGATACTGGAGTATAAATAGAATCAATAGGAATTACTCCTATTGGTTGATCTTCGCTTTTATTTGCATCAGCTGGCGTATACCCACGGCCACGCTTTGCAGTTAAACGCACGCGGAAATGCGCATCTTTTGCTAACGTTGCAATGTGTAAATCTGGATTTAAGATTTCTACATCACTATCGTGAGTAATATCAGCAGCTGTGACAATACCTTCGCCCTGTACATCAATTTCCAACGTCTTCTCTTCTTCAGAGTAGATTTTAAGAGCTAACTTTTTCAAGTTTAAGATGATCGTCGTAACGTCTTCTACTACGCCCTCAACTGTTGAAAATTCATGTAATACGCCATCGATTTGGATAGCAGTAACAGCGGCACCAGGGAGTGAGGATAAAAGAATACGACGTAAGGAGTTACCCAAAGTAGTACCATATCCACGCTCAAGCGGTTCAATTACGAATTTACCATATTTAGCATCTTCGTTAAGTTCAACCGTTTCGATTTTCGGCTTTTCGATTTCAATCATTAACTAAACCCTCCTTCAAAACGTCGAAACCCCGGTTAAACAAAGGTATAACCCCTGTCTAACCGAAAGTCCCCCTTAGGCAGTTCCCGATTGTGCACAACAAGCGATGTTTCTGTACGAAATTTCTCGATAATGCATCATATCCATTATAGACAAAAGGGAAAATTCTATACAGAAAAATTACACACGACGACGTTTTGGTGGACGACATCCATTATGAGGAACTGGAGTAACATCTCTAATTGCTGTTACTTCTAGACCTGCAGCTTGAAGAGCACGAATTGCAGCTTCACGACCAGCACCAGGACCTTTAACAGTAACCTCTAAAGTTTTTAAACCGTGTTCCATTGCAGCTTTAGCAGCAGTTTCAGCAGCCATTTGCGCAGCGAATGGAGTAGATTTACGAGATCCACGGAAACCAAGTGCACCAGCACTAGACCAAGAAAGTGCGTTACCGTGAGTATCTGTAAGTGTTACGATTGTGTTGTTGAAAGTAGAACGAATATGAGCTATACCAGCTTCAATATTCTTTTTCACACGTTTTTTACGAGTGTTTGTTTTACGTGCCATTGTTAGTTCAACCTCCTTTACTTATTATTTCTTTTTATTTGCTACTGTACGACGTGGACCTTTACGTGTACGAGCATTGTTTTTAGAGTTTTGACCACGAACTGGTAAACCACGACGGTGACGAAGACCACGGTAAGAACCGATCTCCATTAGACGTTTGATGTTAAGAGATACTTCACGACGAAGGTCTCCCTCAACTTTAATACGATCGATGATATCACGGATACGTCCTAATTCGTCTTCCGTTAAATCACGAACTCGTGTTTCTTCAGAAATACCTGCTTCAGCAAGAATTTTTTCAGCAGTTGTGCGACCAATGCCGAATACGTAAGTTAAAGAAATAACAACGCGTTTGTCTCGAGGAATATCTACACCTGCGATACGTGCCATTACGAATGCACCTCCTTCTGATTAACCTTGTTTTTGTTTATGTTTAGGGTTTTCACAAATAACCATTACTTTTCCACGTCTACGAATAACTTTACATTTTTCGCAGATTGGTTTAACTGACGGTCTTACTTTCATGTCTCGAACCTCCTTAAAGATTACGGAGTGCTATATTATTTAAAACGGTACGTAATACGACCACGATTTAAATCGTACGGAGATAATTCTACCGTAACTTTGTCTCCTGGTAAAATACGAATGAAGTTCATACGGATTTTACCAGAAACGTGAGCCAATACGACATGCCCATTCTCTAATTCTACTTTGAACATAGCATTTGGCAACGTTTCAAGAACGGTACCTTCGACTTCAATTACATCATCTTTAGCCATTCAATAGTTCTCCCTTCTTCAAATCAGTAACATTTTACACTGCTCTGAAATCCCGGAGAGCCAGCTACTTATAAAGTGGTAAGGATTTCGTATCCTGCTTCTGTAAGAGCAATCGTGTGCTCAAAATGGGCACACCATTTACCATCTACCGTTACCACTGTCCAGTCATCAGATAGTGTTTTTACATATCGTCTTCCTTGATTCACCATCGGCTCAACACAGATGACCATTCCCGGCTTTAATCTAGGGCCTCTATTGGGTGGACCATAGTGCGGGATTTGAGGGTCCTCATGTAAGTCTTGCCCGATTCCGTGACCAACATACTCCCTAACGATCGAGAATCCATTCTCTTCAGCATGGGTTTGAACCGCATGTGAGATATTTGATAATCTCTCGCCTGGTTTTACTTGTTCTAGACCAAGATACAACGATTTTTCTGTGACATCAAGTAGCTTTTGAACAGATTCAGAAATGTTTCCAACTGGATACGTCCATGCAGAATCTCCATGGTACCCATTGTATTTCGCACCAATATCGATACTGATGATATCGCCCTCTTTGAGCTTGCGCTTCCCTGGAATTCCGTGTACAAGCTCTTCATTTACAGAAGCACATATGCTCCCCGGAAATCCGTTGTATCCTTTAAAAGATGGCGTAGCACCATATTTTTGAATCGTCTTTTCCGCTATTTGATCGAGCTCTTTCGTTGTAATTCCTGGAGTAATGTGCTGTTTCAACTCTTGATGAGTCAAAGCAACGATCCTGCCAGCTTCTCGCATGATTTCTATCTCGCGAGGAGTTTTGCAGATTATCATTACGCTAAGCCTCCGATGAGAACATCGATATCAGCAAATACTTTATTGATATCTTGCTCACCATTAATGCTTTGTAAGTAACCAAGCTCTTCGTAGAAATCAAGCAAAGGTTTTGTTTGCTTAATATTTACATCTAAACGATTTGCTACAGTTTCTTCATTGTCATCAGAGCGTTGATATAATTCGCCACCACATTTATCGCACACATCAGCTTTTGCTGGTGGATTGAATTCTAAGTGGTAAGTCGCACCGCACTCTTTACAAATGCGACGGCCTGTAAGGCGTTTTAATAACAACCCTGAATCCACATTAATGTTTAAAACATAGTCGATTTTTTTGCCAAGATCTTTCATAATTTCTTCAAGAGCTGATGCTTGTGCAACAGTTCGTGGGAAACCGTCTAGTAAGAAACCTCTTACGCAGTCGTCTTGACTTAAACGTTCACGAACGATTCCGATTGTAACTGCATCTGGAACAAGTGCACCTTTATCAATAAAAGATTTTGCTTGTAGACCCATTTCAGTTTCAGCCTTCATAGCTGCACGGAACATGTCTCCTGTTGAAATGTGAGGGATGTTATACTTGGCAACAATCTGTTCGGCTTGTGTACCTTTACCAGCACCAGGAAGCCCCATTAAAATTAAGTTCATCCTTGTTCCCCCTCAGAGTACATGAGCATGTAGGGAAGACAATTCTTCCCACTTACTCACTGCTTGATAAACCCTTTGTAATGGCGTTTTACCAGTTGGCTTTCTAGCTGCTTCATTGTTTCTAAAGCAACGCCGACAACGATTAACATACTCGTTCCACCGATCTGTGCAGATGGAGGAAGATTTCCCAATTTCGTAAAGATAACTGGTAAGATTGCAATCGCTGCTAGGAAAATTGATCCTACAAAGGTCAAACGATACAAGATTTTTGTTAGATATTGTTCCGTATTCTTACCCGGACGAATACCTGGAACATATCCACCTTGCTTGTTTAGATTCTCTGACATTTGCTCTGGATTAACCTGAACAAATGCATAGAAATATGTGAAGGCTACAATGAGCGCAACATATATGATCATTCCCACTGGGTGAGAATAGTTAAAGTTTGCAATAATCCACTGCGATACATCATGTTTCGGGAAGAACTGTGCAATAGTCGGAGGCGTAATTAAGAATGAAACAGCAAAAATTACTGGAATAACACCAGCACTATTTACCTTAAGCGGTAAATGTGTGTTTTGTGCTCCAGCATAACCACCATTTCCTCCTGTTACACGCTTCGCATATTGAATTGGGATCTTTCTAACAGCCTGTTGAATGAAAATAACACCCACAATAACTGCTAGCACAGCTAGTAAAATCAATGCAACTTTAACGATACTCATGAACAATTGATCTCCGATATTTTGAAACTGTTGCTGATACACTTGAGATATAACACTTGGGATCGCTGCGGCAATACCGCCAAAGATAAGGATGGAAATACCATTACCTACACCTTTAGCTGTAATCTGTTCACCTAACCACATTAAAAATGCAGTACCAGCAGTCAGTACCGTAGCAATGTATAAATAAGTGCTCCAACCTGGATTCAAAATTAATTGTCCACCTACCATACCGTTAAAACCGATTGACATACCAAACCCCTGAATAAACGCAAGAACAATTGTAAAGTAACGCGTGAATTGCGTTAATTTACGACGGCCCATTTCACCTTGCTTCGACCATTCCGAAAATTTAGGAACAACATCCATCTGCAATAATTGCACGATGATGGATGCTGTAATATACGGCATGATTCCCATCGCAAAGATGGAGAAGTTTTTCAAGGCTCCACCGCCAAATGTATTTAGAATACCTAAAGCATTTAATTGATCTTGTGCCTTCAGTACGTCTCCATTTGTAAATGGCACGGGGATAAACGTGCCAATCCTGAATACGATTAACATCGCTAAAGTGAATAATATTTTACGTCTTATCTCAGCAACGCGCATAAAGTTGGAGATTGTACGAAACATTAGATCACCTCAACTGATCCGCCAGCTGCTTCAATTGCTTCTTTAGCACTTGAAGAGAACTTGTGCGCTTTAACAGTTAGTTTTTTCTCTACTGCTCCGCTTGCAAGAACTTTAACACCGTCGTTTAACTTGCTGATAACGCCAGTTTCCAGCAATAATTCAGGTGTTACTTCTGTACCATCTTCAAAACGATTTAACGTTGATAAGTTTACAATAGCAAACTCTTTACGGTTAATGTTTGTGAAGCCGCGTTTTGGTAAACGACGGAATAATGGAGTTTGACCACCTTCGAAGCCAAGACGAACACCGCCGCCAGAACGTGCGTTTTGTCCTTTATGACCTTTACCAGCAGTTTTACCGTTACCAGAACCGATACCACGACCGACACGGTTACGTACTTTACGAGAACCTTCTGCAGGTTTTAATTCATGAAGTTTCATTCCCAGGCACCTCCTTATATTAATGAGTTATCCTTAAGCTTCTTTTACAGTTACAAGGTGAGAAACTTTGTTGATCATACCAAGAATAGCAGGAGTTTCTTCCTTAACTACAGTTGAATTCAACTTTTTAAGACCTAAAGCTTCTACCGTCGCACGTTGATCTTGTGGACGACCAATTACACTACGAGTGAGGGTAATTTCTAACTTTTTCGCCATTTGTTTTCCCTCCTTAACCTAGTAGCTCTTCTACAGATTTACCGCGTAATTTTGCAACATCTTCAGCGCGCTTAAGTTCGCTTAATCCGTTCACAGTAGCGCGAATCATGTTGATTGGTGTGTTAGAACCAAGAGATTTCGAAAGAATATCTTGTACACCAGCTAATTCAAGGACCGCACGAACAGGTCCACCAGCAATAACACCAGTACCCTCAGCAGCAGGTTTTAAGAATACTTCACCAGCGCCAAAATGACCGTTGATTGTGTGTGGAATTGTTGTACCAACTAATGGTACAGCGATTAAGTTTTTCTTAGCGTCTTCGATAGCTTTACGGATTGCGTCTGGTACCTCTTGTGCTTTACCAGTACCGAATCCAACATGACCGTTTTTATCGCCAACTACAACTAGTGCAGCAAAGCGGAAACGACGACCACCCTTAACAACTTTCGCGACACGATTTATCGTAACTACACGTTCTTCAAGTTCTAATTTACTTGGGTCAATGCGATGCATCAATTTTCCCTCCTTTGACCATTAAAATTGTAATCCAGCCTCACGAGCAGCTTCAGCTAGAGCTTTAACACGGCCATGGTATAAGTAACCACCGCGATCAAATACTACTTCTTTAACGCCTTTCTCTACAGCACGCTTAGCAACTGATTCTCCAACTTTCGTAGCAGCTTCAATATTGCTAGTACCGTTAAGAGCAAGGTCTTTATCAAGAGTAGATGCACTTACTAACGTTACACCATTCACATCATCAATAACTTGAGCGTAAATATGTTGGTTAGAACGGAACACGTTTAAACGTGGACGCTCTGCAGTACCAGTAAGTTTAGCACGTACACGTGCATGTCTTTTCTTACGAGTCGCATTTTTATCAGCTTTAGTGATCATTCTTGTCACTCCTTTCTCTCACCTAACGGGTTTACTTAGCAGTTTTACCTTCTTTACGACGAACAACTTCGCCTTCGTAACGAATACCTTTACCTTTGTAAGGCTCAGGAGCACGTACAGCACGGATGTTAGCAGCGAATTCGCCAACACGTTGCTTGTCGATACCTTTAATTACGATCTTAGTTGGTGCAGGTACTTCAACTTCAAGACCTGCTTCCGGAGTCATTTCTACTGGATGAGAATAACCTACGCTTAATACAAGTTTATCACCTTGTTTTTGAGCACGGTAACCAACACCGACTAATTCAAGTCCGCGTGCGAAACCTTCAGTTACACCTTCAACCATGTTTCCGATTAAAGCACGAGTTGTACCGTGTAATGCACGGTGTTCCTTCTGTTCAGATGGACGCTCAACTGTTAATGTATTCTCTTCAATTTTGATAAGCATATCAGCATTGAAAGTACGAGTTAATTCACCTTTAGGGCCTTTTACTGTTACAGTATTGTCTTCTGCAACTGTAATAGTAACACCTGCAGGGATTTCAAGAATCTTTTTACCAATACGAGACATGTGGTCACACCTCCGTTCGTTTTAAATATATATTACCAAACGTATGCTACTACTTCTCCACCAGTTTGTAATTGACGAGCGTCTTTGTCTGTCATTACTCCCTTAGATGTAGAAACAAGAGCGATACCTAATCCGTTAAGTACACGTGGTACTTCGTCAGCTTTAGCGTAAACGCGTAAGCCAGGTTTACTGATACGTTTTAATCCAGTGATTACACGTTCATTGTTTGCACCATATTTCAGGAAAATACGAAGGATACCTTGTTTGTTATCCTCGATGTATTCTACATCACGAATGAAACCTTCACGTTTTAAAAGTTCAGCGATCTCTTTTTTGATTTTAGAAGCAGGAACCTCTAATTTCTCATGACGTACCATGTTCGCATTACGGATGCGAGTAAGCATGTCTGCAATTGGATCTGTCATCACCATGTGTTTTACCTCCTTCCCATTTGTGGGTTTTACCAACTAGCTTTTTTAACACCAGGAATTTGACCTTTATATGCAAGTTCACGGAAACAAATACGGCAAAGTTTAAATTTGCGGTATACAGAATGCGGACGACCGCAGCGTTCGCAACGTGTATACTCTTGTACTTTAAACTTAGGAGTACGCTTTTGTTTCGCTATCATAGATTTTTTAGCCACGTTTTCGCCTCCTCTACTTAGCGTTGGCTTCCATTATTTTTGGAATGGCATACCGAATTGTGTTAAAAGTTCACGAGCTTCTTCATCAGTTTTCGCTGTAGTAACGATTACGATGTCCATACCGCGGACTTTGCTTACTTTATCATAATCAATCTCAGGGAAAATAAGTTGCTCTTTAACACCTAATGTATAGTTTCCACGACCATCGAATGATTTCTTAGAAACACCACGGAAATCACGTACACGTGGTAAAGAAACTGATACTAATTTGTCGAAGAACTCATACATTTGCTCGCCGCGTAAAGTTACTTTCGCACCGATTGGCATACCTTCACGAAGACGGAAACCAGCGATTGATTTTTTAGCACGAGTTACAACAGGTTTTTGACCTGTGATTTGTGTTAATTCTTCTACTGCGTTGTCTAACGCTTTTGAGTTAGATACCGCGTCACCAACACCAGTGTTGATTACGATCTTTTCGATTTTTGGTACCTGCATTACAGATTTATAGTTAAACTTGCTCACTAGAGCAGGAGTAATTTCCTTTTGGAACTTCTCTTTAAGGCGATTCAATGAAGTGACCTCCTTTCTTAAGAAAATTATTTATCTAATAATTCACCAGATTTTTTTGCAATACGAACTTTTTTACCATCTTCTACTTTGAAGCCTACACGAGTAGGTTCACCTGTTTTCGGATCTAAAATCATAACGTTAGAAACGTGAATAGGTGCTTCTTTAGTAATAATTCCACCTTGTGGATTTAATTGAGATGGCTTAGAGTGCTTCTTAACGATATTGACACCCTCAACGATAACACGGTTTTGCTTTGGGAAAGCCACAAGGATAACGCCTTGTTTTCCTTTGTCTTTACCAGTGATTACCTGTACTTTATCACCTTTTTTTACATGCATCTTAATTCTGCACCTCCTTAGCAAGGCAATACCTTAAATTATAGAACTTCTGGAGCTAAAGAAACGATCTTCATGAAGTTGCTATCACGTAATTCACGAGCTACTGGTCCGAAGATACGAGTACCACGTGGGCTCTTATCGTCTTTAATGATAACCGCTGCGTTTTCATCAAATTTGATGTAAGAACCGTCCGGACGACGAGCTCCGCTCTTCGTACGTACCACTACTGCTTTAACAACGTCACCTTTTTTAACAACGCCACCTGGTGTTGCTTGTTTTACCGTAGCAACGATAATGTCACCAATGTTAGCATATTTACGACCAGAGCCGCCTAATACTTTAATTGTTAAAAGTTCACGTGCACCAGAGTTGTCAGCAACTTTCAAACGAGATTCTTGTTGGATCATGTTATGAAACCTCCCTTCGGACTAAAAATTCCGATTCGTCTATTTAGATAATAACCGCTTCTTCAACGATTTCAACTAAACGGAAACGCTTAGTAGCAGAAAGCGGGCGAGTTTCCATGATTTTAACGATATCGCCAAGTTTCGCTTGGTTTTGCTCATCATGGGCTTTGTACTTCTTAGAATACTTAACACGTTTTCCGTACAAGGAATGAGTTTTGTAAGTTTCAACTAAAACTGTAATCGTTTTGTCCATTTTGTCAGACACTACACGACCAGTATAAACTTTGCGTTGGTTACGTTCGCTCACTATGCAAACCTCCCCTCAATTTATCGATTAATTCCGATCTCTCTTTCACGAACTACAGTTTTCATACGAGCAATTGCTTTACGCACTTCACGAATGCGAGTTGGATTCTCTAATTGTCCTGTAGCAAGTTGGAAGCGAAGATTAAACAACTCTTCCTTTAAAGCTTTAACTTTTGTTTCGATTTCGGCAGTGGTTAATTCACGAATATCATTAGTTTTCATTAGATTCACCACCATTTTCTTCACGTTTTACGAATTTACATTTCACAGGTAACTTGTGAGCTGCAAGACGTAATGCTTCGCGTGCTACCTCTTCAGATACACCCGCGATTTCGAACATAATTTTCCCAGGTTTTACTACTGCTACCCAGCCTTCTGGTGCCCCTTTACCGGAACCCATACGTACTTCTAGAGGTTTTGCAGTGTAAGGTTTAGAAGGGAAAATTTTAATCCATACTTTACCGCCACGTTTCATGTAACGAGTCATTGCACGACGAGCAGCTTCGATTTGACGGTTTGTAATCCATGAAGCAGCTTGTGCTTGTAAACCGAATTCACCGAAAGCAATTTCAGTTCCACCTTTAGCACGACCACGCATTTTACCACGATGCTCTCTACGATATTTTACGCGTTTTGGCATTAACATATTATTTTCCTCCTTCCTCAGAAGCTTTCTTTTTTGTAGGAAGGACTTCTCCACGGTAGATCCATACTTTTACGCCTAATTTACCGTATGTTGTATCAGCTTCAACTGCTGCATAGTCAATATCAGCGCGAAGTGTATGAAGTGGAACAGTTCCTTCACTGTAAGATTCTGCACGAGCGATATCAGCTCCGCCAAGACGACCAGAAACCTGTGTTTTAATACCTTTAGCACCTGCACGCATAGCACGTTGAATAACTTGCTTTTGTGCACGACGGAATGATACACGGTTTTCTAATTGACGAGCGATGTTTTCGCCTACTAATTTAGCGTTAAGATCAGCTCTCTTAACTTCTAAAATGTTGATGTGTACACGCTTGCCTGTTAATTGGTTAAGAGCTTTACGAAGTGCTTCAACTTCAGTACCACCTTTACCAATTACCATACCAGGTTTTGCAGTGTGAATTGTAACATTTACACGATTTGCTGCACGTTCGATTTCTACTTTAGCAACAGCAGAATCTTTTAAGCGTACATTAATGTACTCACGGATTTTGATGTCTTCATGTAATAATGTAGCGTAATCTTTCTCAGCGAACCAACGAGATTCCCAGTCACGGATAACGCCGACACGAAGACCAATTGGATTAACCTTTTGACCCATCGATTATCCCTCCTTCTTTTCTGATACCACAACTGTGATGTGGCTTGTGCGTTTGTTAATTTGGCTTGCACGACCCATTGCACGTGGACGGAAACGTTTTAACGTTGGACCTTCGTCAACGAAAACTTTTTCAACAACTAGGTTGTTAATGTCCATCTCATAATTGTGCTCTGCATTTGCGATTGCAGATTTTAAAACTTTTTCTACAACTGGAGAAGCAGTTTTTGGTGTGTGGTTAAGGATAGCAATCGCTTCACCCACTTGCTTACCTCGGATTAAGTCTACTACTAAACGAACTTTACGAGGAGCAATACGAACTGTTCTCGCTACTGCTTTAGCTTGCATTGAAGTGCCTCCTCTCATTATCTTCTAGTTTTCTTATCGTCAGCAAGGTGACCTTTGTACGTACGAGTTGGTGCGAATTCACCTAACTTATGGCCAACCATATCCTCAGTGATGTACACAGGTACGTGTTTACGACCATCATATACAGCGATTGTGTGTCCGATGAACTGAGGGAAGATTGTTGAACGGCGAGACCAAGTTTTAACAACTTGTTTTTGCTCAGATGCAACTAATTTTTCCATTTTGCTCATTAAGTGATCATCGACAAATGGTCCTTTTTTTAAGCTACGAGCCATTTTGGTGCCTCCCTTCGTGATTGGCGTACGGTTCTAGAAATGAACCGTACTACAATCCCATTATTTTTTACGACGACGAACGATGAATTTGTCAGACGCTTTGTTTTTCTTACGAGTCTTGAATCCAAGAGTTGGTTTACCCCATGGAGACATTGGAGACTTACGTCCGATTGGAGAACGTCCTTCACCACCACCGTGTGGGTGATCAACCGGGTTCATTACAGAACCACGAACTGTTGGGCGTTTACCTAACCAGCGAGAGCGACCTGCTTTACCGATTTTGATAAGTTCGTGTTGTTCGTTACCTACTTGACCGATTGAAGCGCGACAAGCAGATAATACAAGACGTACTTCACCAGAAGTTAAACGTACAAGTACGTATTTACCTTCTTTACCAAGTACTTGAGCAGATGTACCAGCAGAACGAACTAATTGTCCGCCACGACCAGGCTTAAGCTCGATGTTATGAACAACAGTACCTACTGGAATGTTGATTAATGGTAATGCGTTACCGATTTTAATGTCAGCTTCTGGGCCAGACATAACTTCCATACCTACTTCTAAAGATTTAGGAGCAAGAATGTAACGTTTTTCACCGTCAACGTAGTTAATTAATGCGATATTCGCAGAGCGGTTTGGATCGTATTCGATCGTAGCAACGCGTCCTGGAATTCCATCTTTGTTACGCTTAAAGTCGATGATACGGTATTGACGCTTATGTCCGCCACCTTGATGACGTACAGTGATTTTACCTTGGTTATTACGACCAGCCTTCTTGCTTAAAGGAGCAAGTAATGACTTTTCGGGTCTATCAGTCGTGATTTCAGCGAAATCATTCGTAGTCATATTACGACGACCGTTAGTAGTTGGATTATACTTTTTGATTCCCATCTCAATTTCCCTCCTTCTTTAGTAAGAATTAAACGCCTTGGAAGATTTCGATTTCTTTGCTGTCAGCAGTTAGCTTAACGATTGCTTTACGACGACGGCTAGTAAAACCAGCGTGACGACCAACGCGTTTTGCTTTCGGCTTGTAGTTCATGATGTTCACTTTTTCTACTTTAACACCAAAGATCGCTTCAAGAGCATCTTTAACTTCTGTTTTATTAGATTTAACGTCCACATCGAACGTGTATTTTTTTTCAGCCATCATTTCCATAGAACGTTCAGTGATAACTGGGCGCTTAATGATATCACGAGGATCTCTCATTATGCAAGCACCTCCTCTACTTTTTCCACTGCCGCTTTTGTCATGATTAGCTTATCATGATGAAGCACGTCTAAAACGTTTACGCCATCAGCAGTGATTACTGTTACTCCAGGGATATTGCGAGCAGATAACTCTACAGATTCGTTTGCATCAGCAGTTACGATAAGAGCTTTCTTCTCAACAGTTAATCCTTTAAGTACTGCTAGCATATCTTTTGTTTTTGGTGCATTTAACACTAGGTCTTCAAGAACTACAATGTTGTTCTCAACTACTTTAGTAGCTAATGCAGATTTGATTGCTAAACGACGAACTTTCTTAGGAAGTTTGTACGCATAGCTTCTTGGTGTAGGTCCGAATACCGTACCACCACCACGCCATTGAGGAGAGCGGATAGACCCTTGACGAGCACGTCCAGTTCCTTTTTGACGCCATGGTTTACGACCACCACCGCGAACTTCAGAGCGAGTTTTTACTTTGTGTGTACCTTGACGTAAAGATGCACGTTGCATCATTACAGCTTCGAAAAGTACAGCTTCATTTGGTTCGATACCGAAAATAGCTTCAGCTAATTCGATTTCACCAACCTGTGAACCAGTTTGGTTATATACAGTAACTTTTGGCATTGGAATTCCTCCTTCCTATTGTGAATTATTTGCTAACCTTCACAGCGCCTTGAACAACTACAAGAGATTTCTTAGCACCTGGAACGTTACCTTTTACTAGTAATAAGTTGCGCTCAGTGTCAACTTGAACGATTTCTAAGTTTTGGATAGTAACTTGGTCTCCACCCATACGTCCAGCAAGTTTTTTGCCTTTGAATACACGGTTCGGAGCAACTGGGCCCATTGAACCTGGACGACGGTGATAGCGAGAACCATGAGACATAGGTCCGCGAGATTGTCCGTGGCGTTTGATAACACCTTGGAAACCTTTACCTTTAGAAATTCCTGTTACATCAACGATTTCACCTGTAGCGAATACGTCAACTTTTACCTCTTGACCAACCTCTAATCCGTCCACGTCTGCATCGCGGATTTCGCGAATGAAGCGCTTAGGAGTTGTAGATGCTTTAGCAGTGTGGCCTTGTTCAGGTTTGTTAGTTAACTTTTCACGTTTATCTTCAAATCCTAACTGGATTGCATTGTAGCCATCAGTTTCAGTTGTTTTCTTTTGAAGAACAACGTTTGGATTAGCAGCGATAACTGTTACTGGGATTAACTCACCGTTCTCAGCAAATACTTGAGTCATACCGATCTTTCTTCCTAAGATTCCTTTGGTCATGAGTTACACCTCCTACATTTTTAAGTTATATAAATTATAGTTTGATTTCGATATCTACACCAGATGGTAAGTCTAAACGCATTAATGAATCTACTGTTTGTGGAGTAGGACTCACGATGTCGATTAGACGTTTGTGCGTGCGCATTTCGAATTGCTCACGAGAATCTTTGTACTTATGAACAGCACGAAGAATTGTGTAAACAGTTTTTTCAGTTGGTAATGGGATCGGACCAGAAACTGTTGCCCCAGAACGCTTAGCTGTTTCTACAATTTTCTCAGCTGACTGATCAAGAATACGGTGATCGTAAGCTTTTAAACGGATACGAATTTTTTCTTTTGCCATTATTTTCCCTCCTTCGTTCGCCTATTTCTAAAATAGACCTTCTCCATGGAAATTTCCCCACACCATGCCATGGCAAAGCGGCCGGGTGTGTCAGCAACCTTCCACTTCATCGCAGTCAAAGACCAACATTGTCTATTATACAATGTTATTCGTCTAGATGCAAGCATCTTTTTGTTTGCATCTGCTTTTCTCTACTTTTGCTATTATACATGGCACTTTAAAGAATTTCAAGTTTTCATCTAACAGAATTCATTTTACAGTTTCTGGATTATCTTTTGTTGTTTTTATATTACTATAGAAGAAACTCGTCAAAACAAAAAAAACACTCTCTTCTCCCTTATATAAACGCAAACAAAAAACCTAAGGGAAAATTCCTTAGGTTTTTTTATATCAGTTAAGATTACTCAACGATAGTAGCAACTACACCGTAACCTACTGTACGTCCACCTTCACGAATAGAGAATTTAGTTCCCTCTTCGATAGCGATTGGAGCGATAAGTTCGATAGTCATTTCGATGTTGTCACCAGGCATTACCATTTCAGTACCTTCTGGTAATTGGATGATACCAGTTACGTCAGTTGTACGGAAGTAGAACTGAGGACGGTAGTTAGCGAAGAATGGAGTGTGACGTCCACCTTCTTCTTTAGATAATACGAAAACTTCAGCTTTGAATTTAGCGTGAGCTTTTACAGAACCGCTTTTTGCAAGTACTTGTCCACGTTGGATGTCTTCACGAGCAACCCCACGAAGTAAAGCACCGATGTTGTCTCCAGCTTGAGCTTGGTCAAGAAGTTTACGGAACATCTCTACACCAGTTACAGTTGTAGAAGCATTTTCTTCAGCAAGACCGATGATTTCTACTACGTCACCAACTTTAACGATACCGCGCTCAACACGACCAGTAGCAACTGTACCACGACCTGTGATAGAGAATACGTCCTCTACAGGCATTAAGAATGGTTTGTCAGTTTCACGTTCTGGAGTTGGGATGTAAGCATCAACTTCAGCCATTAATTCAATGATTTTTGCTTCCCAATCAGCTTCTCCTTGAAGAGCTTTAAGAGCAGAACCTTTGATTACAGGAATGTCGTCGCCTGGGAATCCGTATTCAGATAATAGGTCGCGAACTTCCATTTCTACTAATTCTAATAATTCTTCGTCATCTACCATGTCGCATTTGTTTAAGAATACAACGATGTAAGGAACACCTACTTGACGAGAAAGAAGGATGTGCTCACGTGTTTGAGGCATTGGGCCATCAGCAGCAGATACTACTAAGATACCGCCGTCCATTTGAGCAGCACCAGTGATCATGTTTTTAACATAGTCAGCGTGACCTGGGCAGTCAACGTGTGCATAGTGACGAGTTTCAGTTTCGTACTCAACGTGTGCAGTTGAGATTGTGATACCGCGCTCTCTTTCTTCTGGAGCAGCATCGATTTGATCGTATCCGCGTGCTTCAGCACCACCAGCTTTTGCAAGAACTGTAGTGATCGCAGCAGTTAATGTAGTTTTACCATGGTCAACGTGGCCGATTGTACCGATGTTAACATGGGGTTTAGAACGTTCGAATTTAGCTTTAGCCATTCTAAATTCCTCCTTAGTTTATATAGGTTATTTTATATTTAGACTAGAAAGTGAAACTTACGTCCCACTTTCTAAGCTTACATAAGTAGTTATACTTGAACAATCGATAAAAATCAATTATTCACCTTTATTTTTTTTGATAATTTCTTCAGAAACAGACTTTGGTACTTCTTCATAGTGGTCAAACACCATAGAGAATGTTCCGCGTCCTTGAGTGTTAGAACGTAATGACGTTGCATAACCGAACATTTCAGAAAGTGGAACCATAGCGCGAACAACTTGTGCGTTACCGCGAGCTTCCATACCTTCTACACGTCCACGACGAGATGTTACGTCACCCATAATGTCACCCATGTACTCTTCAGGAATTACAACTTCAACTTTCATCATTGGCTCAAGAATTACTGGGCTACATTTAGAAACCGCAGCTTTAAGTGCCATAGATGCAGCGATTTTGAACGCCATCTCAGATGAATCGACATCATGGTAAGATCCGTCAACTAATGCAGCTTTAATGTCAACTAGTGGATAACCAGCTAGTACACCATTTTTAAGTGCATCTTCAAGACCTGCTCCAACAGCTGGGATGTATTCACGAGGAACTACACCACCGACGATCTTGTTTTCGAATTCGAATCCTTTACCTTCTTCGTTAGGTTCAAACTCAATCCAAACGTGACCGAATTGTCCACGACCACCAGATTGACGAGCGAACTTACCTTCAACTTTCGCAGCAGCACGGAAAGTCTCACGGTATGCTACCTGAGGAGCACCAACGTTTGCTTCCACTTTGAATTCACGACGCATACGGTCAACGATGATATCAAGGTGAAGTTCACCCATACCAGCGATGATAGTTTGGCCAGTTTCTTGGTCAGTGTGAGCACGGAATGTTGGATCTTCTTCAGAAAGCTTAGATAATGCTGTACCCATTTTATCTTGGTCAGCTTTAGATTTTGGTTCGATAGCTACAGAGATAACTGGCTCTGGGAATTCCATAGACTCAAGGATAACAAGGCTCTTCTCGTCACAAAGAGTATCACCAGTAGTAGTATCTTTTAAACCTACAGCAGCAGCGATATCACCAGCGTAAACTGTTGAAATCTCTTCACGGCTGTTAGCGTGCATTTGCAGGATACGACCTACACGCTCACGCTTACCTTTAGTTGAGTTTTTCACGTATGATCCAGAGTTTAACACACCAGAGTACACACGGAAGAACGTTAACTTACCAACATAAGGGTCAGTCATGATTTTGAATGCTAAAGCTGCGAATGGTTCTTCATCGCTAGACTTACGTTCTACTTCTTCATCTGTATCCGGTAGAGTACCTTTAATAGCAGGTACATCTAGTGGAGATGGAAGGTAGTCGATAACTGCGTCTAACAGAATTTGAACCCCTTTGTTTTTGAATGCAGAACCACAGATTACTGGGAAGAATTCTACAGAAGTTGTAGCCTTACGGATACCAGCTTTAAGCTCTTCTACAGTGATTTCTTCACCTTCTAGGTACTTCATCATCATTTCTTCATCAAGCTCAGCTACCGCTTCAATAAGTTTTCCACGGTATTCTTCAGCTAATTCTTTGTGCTCTTCAGGAATTTCAACACGTTGAATGTCTGTTCCTAAATCGTTACCGTACATGTAAGCACACTCTTCAACAAGGTCAATGATACCATTGAACTCATCTTCAGCACCGATTGGTAACTGAATTGGATGTGCGTTTGCTTGTAAACGATCGTGGATTGTTCCTACAGAGTATAAGAAATCTGCACCGATCTTATCCATTTTGTTAACGAATACGATACGAGGTACGCCGTAAGTAGTAGCCTGACGCCAAACAGTTTCTGTTTGTGGTTCTACACCAGATTGCGCATCAAGTACTGCTACAGCGCCATCAAGTACGCGTAAAGAACGTTCTACTTCTACTGTGAAATCTACGTGTCCTGGAGTATCAATGATGTTTACACGATGACCTTTCCATTGTGCTGTAGTTGCAGCAGAAGTAATTGTGATACCACGCTCTTGCTCTTGCTCCATCCAGTCCATCTGAGATGCACCTTCGTGAGTTTCACCGATTTTATGAATACGTCCTGTGTAGTACAGAATACGCTCGGTTGCTGTTGTTTTACCAGCATCGATGTGAGCCATGATACCAATATTACGAGTGTTTTCTAAAGAGAACTCTCTTGCCATTTGGTGTCTTGCTCCTTCCATATATGGATTGGATTTTTTTATTTTAAGTAGCAAAAAAGCCACTTTATATTGTTACACATGTCAGTATGTCCAGTACTCTCATTATGTAAAACGAGCGCCCGATGAAAGGGAGAGGCATTCTCCCTCTCCACACTTCCATAAGCGACAAATAAAGCGGTTTATGCTTACATTTATTTTACGTTGAATCCTACCAACGGTAATGAGCAAATGCTTTGTTAGCTTCTGCCATTTTATGAGTGTCTTCACGTTTCTTAACAGATGCACCAGCGTTGTTAGCTGCATCTAAGATTTCGTTAGCAAGACGCTCTTCCATAGTTTTTTCACCACGAAGACGAGCGTAGTTTACTAACCAACGAAGACCTAAAGTTGTACGGCGTTCTGGACGAACCTCAACTGGAACTTGGTAGTTAGCACCACCAACACGACGAGCGCGTACTTCAAGAACAGGCATGATGTTCTTAAGAGCTTGCTCGAATACTTCCATTGGCTCTTTACCAGTACGTTCGTTTACGATATCGAACGCATTATAAAGAATTGTTTGAGATTTACCTTTTTTACCGTCAACCATCATTTTGTTGATAAGGCGTGTTACTAGCTTCGAATTGTACATTGGATCTGGTAACACGTCACGTTTCGCAACAGGTCCTTTACGAGGCATATTGAGTTCCTCCTTTCATTTTAAAGTTATTATTTTTTAGCAGGTTTTGGTCTCTTAGTACCATATTTAGAACGTCCTTGCATACGTTTGTCAACACCAGCTGTGTCAAGCGCACCACGAACGATGTGGTAACGTACCCCCGGTAAATCCTTTACACGACCACCGCGAATTAATACTACGCTATGCTCTTGTAGGTTATGACCGATACCTGGGATGTAAGCTGTAACCTCGATACCGTTTGTTAAACGTACACGAGCGTATTTACGTAACGCTGAGTTAGGTTTCTTTGGAGTCATTGTACCAACACGAGTACATACACCACGTTTTTGAGGTGCAGAGATATCAGTTGATTTTTTCTTTAAAGAGTTAAAACCTTTGTTTAACGCAGGTGATTTAGATTTCCATACTTTATCAGTACGACCATTTCTCACTAATTGGTTAATAGTAGGCATTTGATTATCCTCCCTTCGCATGTTTGTATGACCACATATCCAGGTGGTTCATTATTAGTTGAAAACAAAGTTTTTGCAAGGAAGAGCAAATGCTCTCTCCTCACAAAAACAGTTTTAACTTATTATTCCTATTGCTGAAGCTCCCACTTGAATCCCCGAAGCTTTACCAAGCTTACGAACTGATTCAACTTTTGTTATGGGCACGTTATATTGCATTGCAACACGAATGATAGCATGGGTTAACCGCATGTCAGCATCCTCTGCGATGACAACTTCTTTAACTGTACCATTTTTGATTGCCTCCAATGTGCGTTTATGACCAACGACTACATTTTCAGCAGTTGATACTTTTTGATAAGACATATAAATATCCTCCAAAGCATCGTTCAGGAGCAACCTTGATTATAGTAACATTTTGACTCATACAATGTCAACTAAGATTAATTGTTTTTATACAAAATTTATGCCGGAAAATTTTACTGTTCCACATAAACCTCATCGTTTTCTACATTCATGTCATCTTGTGTTGTTTTTACAAGATCCACTTTGCGATAACGATTCATACCTGTTCCAGCAGGAACAAGTTTACCGATAATAACATTTTCTTTTAATCCTAGAAGTTCATCGCGTTTACCCTTAATTGCTGCATCAGTTAAGACACGAGTTGTTTCTTGGAACGATGCTGCAGATAAGAATGAATCTGTTTCAAGTGAAGCTTTTGTAATACCAAGTAGAACAGGTCTAGCTGTTGCTGGTTGCTTACCTTGCAGTAAGACCTTAGCATTCGCATCAGTGAACTGATGGATATCTAGTAATGTTCCTGGTAATACATCTGTTTCACCTGCATCACTTACACGAACTTTACGTAACATTTGACGCACCATTACTTCTACGTGTTTGTCACCAATTTCTACCCCTTGCATACGGTATACTTTTTGAACTTCACGTAATAAGTATTCTTGAACCGCCGTAATGTCCGTTACTTTTAGTAATTCTTTCGGATCAATAGAACCTTCTGTTAACTCTTTACCGTGGCTAATTGGCTGTCCTGGAGTTACTTTCAGACGAGCACCGTAAGGAATAGCATACGTACGAGCTTCAACTTCACCCTGTACAACTACTTCTTGGCGATCTTTAACGTCGTTGATCGCTGCGATAACACCGTCGATTTCACTGATAACTGCCTGACCTTTCGGATTACGAGCTTCGAAGATCTCTTGGATACGAGGTAAACCTTGAGTGATATCATCTCCGGCAACCCCACCTGTATGGAATGTACGCATCGTTAACTGTGTACCTGGCTCACCGATAGATTGAGCTGCGATAATACCTACCGCTTCTCCTACTTCTACGTCTGTTCCAGTTGCTAAGTTACGACCGTAACACTTCTTACATACACCGTGGCGAGTGTTACACGTAAACGCTGAACGAATGTTTACAGTTTCAACACCCGAATTTTCAACGATATGAGCGATATCTTCAGTAATTAATTGATTTTCAGCAACTAATACTTCACCTGTTTCAGGATGTTTTACAGTTTTTCTTGCAAAACGTCCAACAAGACGATCATATAATGACTCGATAACTTCATTACCCTCTTTAATCGCACCGATTAATAAACCGCGATCTGTTCCACAATCATCTTCACGAACGATTACATCTTGTGCAACGTCAACAAGACGACGTGTTAAGTAACCAGAATCGGCAGTTTTAAGTGCTGTATCAGCAAGACCTTTACGCGCACCGTGCGTAGAGATGAAGTACTCAAGTACTGTTAAACCTTCACGGAAACTCGATTTGATTGGAAGTTCGATGATACGACCAGATGGATTGGCCATAAGACCACGCATACCAGCAAGCTGAGTAAAGTTAGATGCGTTACCACGGGCACCTGAGTCACTCATCATGAAGATTGGGTTGCGTTTATTCAAGGATTTCATCAGTTTTCCTTGGATAACATCTTTTGCATTACTCCAAATAGAGATAACGCGATCGTAACGTTCTTCTTCCGTGATTAAACCGCGACGGAATTGTTTAATTACATTATCTACTTTTGCTTGTGCTTCGTGGAGAATTTCATCTTTTTCGCCTAATACAAGAATGTCAGATACCCCAACTGTAATACCAGCTTTTGTAGAGTACTTGAATCCTAAGTTTTTCATACGGTCAAGCATGCGAGACGTTTCTGTAATTTGGAAACGTTTGAATACTTCCGCAATGATGTTACCAAGGATTTTCTTGCTAAATGGCGCCACTTCTTCGCGACTAGCAATAATTTCTTTAATGTTCGCACCTTTTTCAACGAAATATTTCGCTGGTGTTTCTTTTTCAAGGTTTGAATTTGTTGGTTCATTAATATAAGGGAACGACTCTGGTAAGATTTCGTTAAATATTAATTTACCAACTGTTGTTAATAGAAGCATACTCTTTTGCTCTTCAGTAAATGTTGCGTTGTTTACTGCACTTGCAGCTACTGCAACACGTGTATGAAGATGAACATATCCATTTTGATATGCAAGCAATGCTTCGTTTGCATCTTTGAAGACCATACCTTCACCGATTGCACCTTCACGCTCAAGTGTTAAGTAATAGTTACCTAATACCATATCCTGAGATGGAGTAACAACTGGTTTACCGTCTTTCGGGTTCAAGATGTTTTGTGCCGCTAACATAAGAAGACGAGCTTCAGCTTGAGCTTCTGATGATAAAGGTACGTGAACGGCCATTTGGTCACCGTCAAAGTCCGCGTTGTATGCAGTACATACAAGTGGGTGAAGACGGATTGCGCGACCTTCTACTAATGTAGGTTCAAACGCCTGGATACCAAGACGGTGAAGTGTTGGTGCGCGGTTTAGAAGTACTGGATGTTCTTTAATCACAGACTCTAAAACGTCCCAAACTTCAGGTTGTACACGCTCGATTTTACGTTTCGCACTCTTAATGTTATGTGCTAATCCTTTTTCAACTAACTCTTTCATTACGAAAGGTTTGAACAGTTCAAGCGCCATTTCTTTTGGTAATCCACATTGATACATCTTTAAGTTCGGTCCTACAACGATTACAGAACGACCAGAGTAGTCAACACGTTTACCTAATAAGTTTTGACGGAAACGTCCTTGTTTACCTTTAAGCATGTGAGATAGTGATTTTAATGGACGGTTACCTGGTCCAGTAACTGGACGGCCACGACGACCATTATCGATTAATGCGTCTACAGCTTCTTGTAACATACGTTTTTCGTTTTGAACGATGATGCTTGGTGCACCTAAGTCCAATAGACGTTTTAAACGATTGTTACGGTTAATTACACGACGGTATAAGTCGTTTAAGTCAGAAGTAGCAAAACGTCCACCGTCTAACTGTACCATTGGGCGTAGTTCTGGTGGAATTACTGGTAGAACATCTAAGATCATCCAAGACGGTTCATTTCCAGAGTTACGGAATGCTTCTAATACTTCTAGACGTTTAATAGCACGAGTACGGCGTTGTCCTTGTGCTGTTTTTAATTCTTCTTTTAAGAAGTCTACTTCTTTATCTAAATCGATGTCTTGTAGTAGCTTTTTAATTGCTTCTGCACCCATAGCAGCTTGGAATGTGCTACCATATCGATCACGATATGCACGGTATTCTTTTTCAGAAAGTAATTGCTTCTTATCAAGTGGTGTATCTCCACTTTCTGTTACAACATAAGAAGCGAAATAAATTACTTCTTCAAGCGCGCGAGGGGACATGTCTAAGACAAGTCCCATGCGGCTCGGGATACCTTTGAAATACCAAATATGAGATACAGGAGCAGCTAATTCAATATGACCCATACGTTCACGACGTACTTTTGCACGCGTTACTTCAACGCCACATCGATCACAAACTACACCTTTATAACGTACACGTTTGTATTTTCCGCAATGACATTCCCAGTCCTTTTGTGGTCCGAAAATACGCTCACAGAACAAGCCATCTTTTTCAGGCTTTAACGTACGATAGTTAATAGTTTCTGGTTTCTTAACTTCACCGTATGACCAAGAACGAATCTTGTCAGGTGAAGCAAGTCCAATCTTCATATATTCAAAGTTATTTACATCTATCAAGGGGCCTACCTCCCTTTTAGTCTACAGGTTATCCCAATTATTCCTTAGTTGTCTCAACTTCGACATTCAATTTATCTGCTGATTGATGATCATCGTCATCTTCTGTATCACGCATTTCAATTTCTGTATCGTCGCTAGACATCATTTTAACGTCCATACCTAAACTTTGCAGCTCTTTAATCAATACTTTGAATGATTCAGGAACGCCTGGTTCTGGAACATTTTCGCCTTTAACAATTGCTTCATAAGTCTTAACACGTCCAACAACATCATCAGACTTCACTGTTAAGATTTCTTGAAGAGTATAAGCAGCACCGTAAGCTTCAAGTGCCCAAACCTCCATCTCACCGAAACGCTGTCCACCGAACTGAGCTTTACCTCCAAGAGGTTGCTGCGTTACAAGTGAGTATGGTCCAGTAGAACGAGCATGAAGTTTATCGTCAACCATGTGCGCAAGTTTGATCATATACATGACACCAACAGATACGCGGTTATCGAATGGTTCACCAGTACGTCCGTCATACAGGATTGTTTTCGCGTCATTTGCCATACCAGCTTCTTCAATTGTGCCCCAAACATCTTCCTCACGAGCACCATCGAATACTGGTGTTGCAATGTGAATACCAAGGTATCTTGCTGCCATACCAAGATGAAGCTCTAATACCTGACCGATATTCATACGAGATGGTACCCCTAATGGGTTTAACATGATATCGATTGGCGTACCGTCTGGTAAGTAAGGCATATCTTCTTCTGGTAAAATACGAGAAATAACACCTTTGTTACCGTGACGTCCGGCCATCTTGTCACCTTCAGAAATTTTACGTTTTTGAACGATATATGCACGTACAAGTTGATTCACGCCTGGTGGCAATTCATCGCCATCTTCACGGTTGAATACTTTTACGTCTAAGATAATACCGCCACCACCGTGTGGTACACGTAGTGATGTATCACGTACTTCACGCGCTTTTTCTCCAAAGATAGCATGTAATAGACGTTCTTCAGCTGTTAATTCTGTTACACCTTTAGGTGTTACTTTACCAACAAGTAAATCTCCATCTTTTACTTCAGCACCAACGCGAATGATACCGCGCTCGTCAAGGTTACGTAATGCGTCTTCCCCAACGTTTGGAATGTCACGTGTAATTTCTTCTGGTCCAAGCTTCGTATCACGAGCTTCTGATTCATATTCTTCAATATGAATAGAAGTGTACACATCATCTTTTACAAGGCGCTCACTCATGATGATCGCATCCTCGTAGTTATAACCGTCCCAAGTCATGAAGCCAACAAGCACGTTACGTCCAAGTGCTAGTTCACCTAATTCCATAGAAGGACCATCCGCAAGGATTTCACCTTTTACAACTTCATTTCCAACACTTACGATTGGACGTTGGTTGTAACAAGTTCCTTGGTTAGAACGAATGAATTTTTGCATTTTGTAGCGATCTAAGTCGCCTTTTACTGTTTGACCGTCAACTTCTACATAGCGACGTACCCAAACTTCACGTGCTTCTACGCGCTCAACAACACCAGGATGTTTACAGATTACTGCAGCACCTGAGTCTTTTGCTGATACGTACTCCATACCTGTACCTACAATCGGAGATTCCGGATTCATTAACGGAACCGCCTGACGTTGCATGTTCGCTCCCATAAGTGCGCGGTTAGAGTCATCGTTTTCTAAGAACGGAATACAAGCTGTCGCTGCCGACACTACTTGTTTTGGAGATACATCCATGTAGTCGATGCGTTCTCTATTTGTGACAATGTTTTCACCACGGAAACGAGCTACGATATCTTCACTTAGGAATTCACCTTCGTCAGATAATTTCATATTCGCTTGGGCTACAACATAATTATCTTCTTCATCTGCTGTTAAGTAATCAACATGCCCTGTTACAAGACCAGTTTCTGGGTCAACACGACGGTATGGTGTTTCAATGAAACCAAACTCATTTACTTTCGCGAACGAAGATAATGAGTTAATCAAACCGATGTTTGGTCCCTCTGGTGTTTCAATCGGACACATACGACCGTAGTGAGAGTAATGAACGTCACGCACTTCAAAGCCTGCGCGCTCACGCGTTAAACCACCAGGTCCTAATGCAGATAGTCTTCGTTTGTGAGTTAACTCTGCTAATGGGTTTGTTTGGTCCATAAACTGAGATAACTGAGAACTTCCGAAGAACTCTTTAATAGATGCAATAACAGGACGAATATTAATTAGTGCCTGTGGTGTAATCGCATTTGTATCTTGGATCGACATTCTCTCACGAACAACACGTTCCATACGAGAAAGACCGATACGGAATTGATTTTGTAATAGTTCTCCAACAGAACGCAGACGACGGTTTCCTAAATGGTCAATATCATCTGTATCCCCTACTTTGTATAGTAGGTTGAAGAAGTAACTGATAGAAGCAAGGATATCACCTGGTGTGATGTGTTTCACATCACGAGTAATGTTTGCATTACCAATTACATTAATTACGCGTTCGCCTTCCGACTCAGGAGCATAAATCTTAATAGATTGCAGCTCAACATCGCCTTCTACCACTCCACCCATTGGTTTCGCTGTTTTGAATCCAATGTTTTTCTCTAAGTAAGGTAAAATGCGATCAAGTGTACGACGATCTAAGATTGTTCCTTCTGCCGCTAAAATTTCACCAGTTTCTGGATCCACTAATGTTTCAGCTAAACGTTGATTAAACAATCTGTTTTTAATGTGTAACTTCTTGTTGATCTTATAGCGACCTACATTTGCTAAATCGTAGCGCTTTGGATCGAAGAAACGAGACACAAGTAAGCTCTTAGCATTTTCTACTGTTGGTGGTTCACCAGGACGTAGACGCTCATAAATTTCAAGCAATGCTTTTTCTGTGCTATCTGTGTTGTCTTTTTCTAATGTGTTGCTTAAGTATTCGTTATCACCTAAAAGCTCGGTGATTTCTTGATCAGAGCCAAACCCTAATGCGCGTAACAAAACAGTTACAGGAAGTTTACGCGTACGGTCAATACGCACATATACAACATCCTTAGCATCTGTCTCATACTCTAACCAAGCTCCGCGGTTTGGAATTACAGTAGCAGTAAAACCACGTTTTCCGTTTTTATCCACTTTGCCACTATAGTATACGCTTGGAGAGCGAACTAACTGGGAAACGATAACACGTTCTGCACCGTTAATTACGAATGTTCCAGTCTCTGTCATGAGTGGGAAATCTCCCATGAACACATCTTGTTCTTTTACTTCACCAGTTTCCTTGTTGATTAGACGCACTTTTACACGAAGTGGTGCTGCATACGTCACATCACGCTCTTTGCATTCGTCTACAGAGTATTTAGGTTCACCTAAGCTGTAGTCGATAAATTCAAGCGATAGATTTCCCGTAAAGTCTTCAATCGGAGAAATGTCTTGGAACATTTCTCGCAAACCCTCATCAAGAAACCACTGATAAGAAGAGGTTTGAATTTCGATAAGATTTGGTAACTCTAATACTTCACTAATACGGGCATAACTTCTTCGTTGGCGGTGGCGTCCGTATTGAACTAGTTGACCTGTCAACTGCTTCACCCCTCAAATCATGAGTATTATAAATGCACAAAAAAATTTGTGCAAAATCACAAATAAATACAACTACTGCTATTAGCGTAGTCTCTTTCTCTTAAAGATAAATACGTTGAGTCTTTCTACCTGCTCAAAAAAGAAAAATGGCTTCTATAAGAAAACCATCATTCTGTTTCATAATCTGCTGATTTTACTATCTTTTCCAAGAGAAACAAAAATATACATCTTTCTCAACGCAGAAAATCATATATTGGCATTGTATAATGTTAACATAGCCAAAAATAACCGTCAACGTTTTTTTGATTTTATGATATAATATCCTTTTTTCTTTTCTACAACCTCAACTTCAGAAAATACTTCTTCTAGTTTTTTTAGCGCAGACGGTGCACCTTGTTTCTTTTGAATAACAATCCAAAGCTCTCCATCTGGAACTAAATACTCCACAGCTTTTTCTAAAATCTCATGTACGATATCTTTACCCGCACGAATTGGAGGGTTAGATAGAATAGCAGCATACTTACCATCTACATTTTCATAGACGCTACTTTGAAAAATACGTATATTCTCGATTTTGTTATTAGCGGCGTTTTCTTTCGCAAGCCCAAGTGCCCTCTCGTTCACATCCACCATGTGAACTTCACGACCTTGAAACTCTTTCGCTAACGACAAACCAATAGGACCGTATCCGCAACCTACGTCTAATATATCACCTTTAATATCTGGCATTTGAAACGCTTCAATTAAAAGACGGGAACCAAAGTCCACTTCGTTTTTCGAGAACACCCCATGGTCAGATAAGAAAGTGAATCGAGATCCACGAAGGGCAAACTCCCATCGCTTACGATCACTTTTACTAGAAGGGTCGTTAGAAAAATAATGGTCTGCCATATGGCCACCTCTTTTCTTTACAGTTAAAAAAAAAGCTCGCATGAGAGCGAGCTTTTTTAAAGCATCAAAAGTTAATTACTTAACTTCTACAGCAGCGCCAACTTCTTCAAGTTTAGCTTTGATTTCTTCAGCTTCTTCTTTAGCAGCAGCTTCTTTGATTACTTTTGGAGTGTTGTCAACTAATTCTTTAGCTTCTTTTAAGCCAAGACCAGTGATTTCACGAACAACTTTGATAACTTTGATTTTTTGTGCACCAGCGCTAGTTAGTTCCACATCAAATTCAGTTTTCTCAGCAGCAGCTTCTCCAGCGCCACCAGCAACAGCTACAGGAGCAGCAGCAGTTACGCCGAATTCTTCCTCGATAGCTTTTACTAAGTCGTTAAGTTCTAATACAGTCATAGATTTAACTGCTTCAATGATTTGTTCTTTAGTCATTGTAAATATCCTCCCTTAAATAGGTTTGTATTGTTTTATCGATAATACGTAATTATCTTTTAAAAAATTAAGCGCCTTGCTCTTCCTTTTGGTCTGCAACTGCTTTAGTAGCAAGTGCAAGGTTACGGATTGGAGCTTGAAGAACGCTAAGAAGCATAGAAAGTAAGCCTTCACGTGATGGAAGAGTAGCGATTGCTTTAACCTCATCAAGTGTTACAAGTTTACCTTCGATTACGCCCGCTTTAATTTCTAAAGCTTCATGATCTTTAGCGAAGTCGTTTAATACTTTCGCAGGAGCAACTACATCCTCGTTACTGAACGCGATTGCGTTTGGTCCTGTTAAGAATTCATTTAACTCAGCCATTTCAGCAGATTCTGCAGCACGACGAGTTAGAGAGTTTTTGTAAACTTTGAACTCAACGCCAGCTTCACGTAATTGCTTACGTAATTCTGTTGCTTCAGAAACTGTTAAACCACGGTAGTCAACAACGATTGTAGATTTACTAGCGCGAAGTTTGTCCGCGATTTCAGTTACAACTTGTTGTTTAGTTTCGATTACTTTGCTCATGTTATTACACCTCCTGTAGATTATATAGAAGATGTACCGAAAGTGCACTAAAAACCTCCATGCCCAACTTGTAGACATGGAGGCATATAGTCACAGAAAAAAGATTCCGCTTCGTATATTAACACCTAGGTAGGAAATTAAGTCTATTGACACCTACTGTCTACGGTACACTAATTAAATTCACAACATAAATGATTATATTAAAACTTCTTTATGAAGTCAACTTCCAAAATTTACGCTAATGTAGAAACGTCTACACGTACGCCAGGTCCCATTGTAGAAGCAACTGTTACGTTCTTCATGTAAGTACCTTTTGCAGCAGCTGGCTTAACTTTTTGTAAAGTGTCAGCAATTGTTTTGAAGTTTTCTACTAATTTAGCATCTTCGAAAGATACTTTACCGATTGGAACGTGGATGTTACCAGCTTTATCAACGCGGTATTCAACTTTACCAGCTTTGATTTCGTTAACAGCTTTAGTTACATCGAAAGTAACTGTTCCAGTTTTAGGGTTTGGCATTAAACCTTTAGGTCCTAATACGCGACCAAGTTTACCAACTTCACCCATCATGTCAGGAGTTGCTACTACTACATCGAAATCGAACCAACCTTGTTGGATTTTACCGATGTAATCAGTATCGCCTACGAAGTCAGCTCCAGCAGCTTCAGCTTCTTTAGCTTTTTCACCTTTAGCAAATACTAATACACGTTGTACTTTACCAGTACCGTGTGGAAGAACAACTGCACCACGGATTTGTTGGTCAGCTTTCTTAGGGTCAACACCTAAACGGAATGCAGCTTCTACAGTTGCATCAAATTTAGCTGTGTTTGTTTTCTTTACTAATTCTACTGCTTCTGTTGCAGAGTAAGCAGCTGCACGATCAACAAGCTTTGCAGCTTCTACGTACTTTTTACCTCTTTTAGCCATTTTTATTTCCTCCTCGAATGTGGTTTTAGCGGAATAACCTCCCACGTTTACGCCTGTTTTCAGGTATAACCTGAGGATGAGCGCCATCCATTTATTTAAAAACGATAATCATTTACGATAATAAAGGTTGCGAATTGGAATTCCAGACCCGCAACCTTTTTTAAAAACAAATCGAATTAGTCTTCGATAACGATGCCCATACTGCGTGCAGTACCTTCAACCATACGCATTGCAGCTTCTACGCTAGCAGCGTTTAGGTCAGGCATTTTAGTTTCAGCGATTTCGCGTACTTTATCACGCTTAACAGTTGCCACTTTATTACGGTTTGGTTCACCAGAACCAGACTCAATACCAGCTACTTTCTTAAGAAGAACAGCAGCAGGAGGAGTTTTAGTAATGAAAGTGAATGAACGGTCCTCAAATACCGTAATTTCAACAGGGATGATAAGACCAGCTTGATCTGCTGTACGAGCGTTAAACTCTTTACAGAAGCCCATGATGTTAACACCTGCTTGTCCTAATGCTGGACCAACTGGTGGAGCTGGGTTAGCTTTACCTGCAGGAATTTGAAGCTTTACCATTTTAATTACCTTTTTAGCCACGAGACACACCTCCTTAAGTCCGTGATGTGGTCAATTGGACAGTGATTTGCCCTCCCACGTCATATTTTATCTGTAAGGATAAAATCTTTCAAAAAACGTCTCCGATAACGAAGACGTACTGACTTAAAAGATATTATCACTTTTTACAATTCATTTCAAGTTTCATTTTATAATTTTTCAATTTGATGGAAGTCAAGTTCAACTGGAGTCTCGCGACCAAACATATCCACAAGCACGCTAACCTTTTTCTTCTCCACATCAATTTCTTCAATAGCACCTGTATAATCTGCGAATGGCCCCTCATTTACACGTACTGTCTCATGAAGTTCAAAGTCGAAATCAACCACTTCGTTGTCCATTCCCATATGTTTCATAATGGTAACAACTTCCTCTTCTAATAGAGGTGATGGTTTAGATCCAGAACCAGAAGAACCAACGAACCCAGTTACACCCGGCGTGTTACGTACAACATACCAAGAGTCATCAGTCATGATTAATTCTACTAATACATAACCTGGGAACACTTTTCTTTTCATTAATTTTTCTTTTCCGTTTTTCATTTCTACTTCTACTTCTTCCGGGACAACAACACGGAAAATTTTATCTTGCATACCCATTGATTCTACACGTTTCTCTAGGTTTGCTTTTACTTTATTTTCATATCCAGAATAAGTATGGACAACATACCAACTTTTTTCCATTCATTTAGGACGAGCGTCCTTCCCTCCCTGACGTACATTTTTTTGCGCAAATGAAAAAACCCGTTCACCGGGCTTTTACACAGTTCTTATAAATAACATTATATCATGGATAAGTGCTTCTTATTCAAGAATTAACCAAGAATTAACCGAATTAAAGAAGAAATGCCCATATCAACTACTGCGAAGAAAATCGCAAAGAACACAACTGTAGCAACAACAGTCGCTGTTGAGCGGAGTAATTCATCTTTTTTAGGCCAACTTACTTTTTTCATTTCGCGACCTACATCGCCGAAAAAGTTCGTTAAACGCATCTGCGGGACCTCCAGTGTATTATTTCAATTATTTATTTTGTTTCCTTGTGAACTGTATGCTGATTGCATGTTTTACAAAACTTTTTTATTTCAAGTCGCTCTATTGAGCTCGTATCTTTCATAGTAGAGTAGTTTCGATTTTTACACTCTTCACATGAGAGTACAACTTTTTTCCTCATTAGTTACACCAACCTTGTAACATTATGTCTCTAAAAATGTATCATACAATAAAAGACAATGTCAATGACATGCATTTTGTACTCTCTACAAAAGAAAACAGGTGATTTATTTTACACCTGCAGCACTTGTTACTTCTTATGAATTTAAAGTTGTACTTTCTCTCATTTCCATATATCGTTCCAATTTCCTCTTTACTCTTTGTAAAGCGTTATCAATAGATTTCACATGCCTGTTTAACTGTTCTGAAATCTCTTGATAAGAACGACCATCTAAATATAAAGAAAGCACTTTTCTTTCTAAATCGCTTAATAATTCAGATATTTTTGATTCTATGTCTGTATATTCTTCCTGGCTAATGATCATCTCTTCAGGATCAGTCACCTTCGCTTCAGAAATAACATCCAATAACGTTCGATCAGATTCCTCATCGTAAATCGGCTTATCTAAAGACACATACGAATTTAAAGGAATATGTTTTTGTCTTGTTGCCGTTTTAATAGCGGTAATAATTTGTCGAGTGATACATAGTTCAGCAAATGCTTTGAATGAAGACAGCTTGTCCTCTTTATAATCACGAATTGCTTTAAACAACCCTATCATACCTTCTTGAACAATGTCTTCTCGATCGGCACCCACTAAAAAGTAAGATCTTGATTTCGCACGAACAAAGTTCTTATACTTGTGAATTAAATATTCTAGAGCGTCAGTATTACCTTTTCGAACTAACTCAACGATTGCCTCATCCTCTAAATCACGAAATGTAACGTCGCCTATACTTACGAAGCCTGCTTCCACCTTGATCCCTCCGACCGCTATTTATTTAGCAATATTATACAGTAAAAAGATAAAGAGCGTCAATGCTTCAACGCTCTCCTCTTCTTAATTTTTCTAATTTTTCTGTAATATCCTTACTAAATATCTTTCGCATGGCGGGCTGCTGTTCTTTCGTGTCTTTTGTACGCCTTCTTACTTGTTGTTCCATCGCTTGTACTTCCAACTCTAATTCACGCGCAGATTTTCGAAGGGCACCTTGCCCAAATATAACCCATTGTTCTGTATAATCAGAAGTCGCAACATATATTTGTGTATTTATATTTCTAAGCTCTATCGCAAGTTGCTCTATCTTTTCGTCTGCAGTTTGATTCTTTCGTGTGAATATTACTTCTACACGAGATTGTTTCATCTTTTTTTCAATACCATGGACTGTATAGGCATCAAAGACTATCATCACTTTTGTGCCTGTATAACCTTGATAATCCGCCATCTTATCAATAAGCGCATCTCTTGATGATTGTAAATCTACATCCCGCAGTTTCTTCAAATCTCCCCAAGCTCCGATAATGTTGTAGCCGTCAACGATTAAAATATCGTTCATTTTTTATTTACCAATTTCGTGACGTTTACGATATACCTCATACATTAACAAACTTGCGGCTACTGAAGCATTTAAGGATGTAACTTTACCAACCATCGGTAGAGTGATTAAGAAATCACACTTTTCACCAATAATACGACTCATACCTTTTCCTTCACTACCAATTACTAATCCAATCGGCATTGTACCATCTAAATTACGGTAATCCGTTTTCCCTTTGGCATCTGTACCAGCAATCCAAAGTCCACGCTCTTTTAATTCATCAATTGTACGAGATAAGTTTGTTACGCGCGCAACAGGAATGTATTCAATCGCTCCTGTTGATGCTTTCGCAACTGATGCGGTAAGTCCCACAGCTCTTCTCTTCGGAATAATAATTCCATGAGCTCCTGTTGCATCAGCAGTACGCATAATAGAACCTAGGTTATGCGGATCTTCAATCTCATCTAAAATCAAGAAGAACGGATCTTCATTACGTTTTTCTGCCACTTTGAATAAATCTTCTAACTCTGCATACTGATATGCAGCTACTTGAGCAATTACACCTTGATGATTACCCTCAACTAATTGATCTAACTTTTTCTTTGGTGCATGTTGTAAAATAATCTTATTTTCTTTCGCTAACGCTAGTACAATTTGTACTTGTCCTTTGGCAGCACCTTCTGCGATCCAAATTTTATTAATATCTCTCCCTGATCTTAACGCTTCAATTACAGGGTTACGTCCGATAATATATTCACTAGTCATGATGATGTGCCCCCTTCCTTTTCTTCTAAAACTGCAATTGCCTTATATACAATTTCGTCTAATCTTTCACGATTATTTAATAAATGATGATAACCAATTAGTGCTTCAAAGGCTGTACTATGTCGATATGTTTGTACATCCGTATTTTTCGGAACTGTACCTGAATTTGCATTACGCCCTCTTCTTAATACCGCCTCTTCTTCCTCTGTCAAAAATGCCGTCTCTAATAAATGATAAACAACTTTCGCCTGTGCTTTTGCTGAAACAAAGCTCGTCCCTAAGCGATGTAATTGATTAGGGCGAACTTTTCCTTTTTGAAGGAGGTGATAGCGGATATATTGTTCATATACCGCATCACCCATATACGCTAACGCCAAGCTGTTTAATTGCTTTGCATCAATCATCCTTATCCTCTTTTCCATCTTGTACCTTGAGCGGTATCTTCTAAAATAATATTACGTTCTTTTAAATCGTCACGAATTTGATCAGACAATGCGAAATCGCGATTTTTACGAGCTTCAATGCGCTTTTGGATAAGCTCTTCAATTTCTTCATCCAGTAATTCTTCTTTTGATAATTCTAATCCTAAAATATCAAATAACGTTTCCAGTTGTTTTACGTATGCTTCAATCACAACTTTAGATGTATGCTCTTCAAGTAAATATTGATTTGCATGATTTGCTACGTTGTATAATTCGGTAATTGCATTTGCAGTGTTAAAGTCATCATTCATTGCCTCTTCAAATGCAGTCTGGAATTTCTCTATTTCAGCTAACCATTTCTCATTATGGTCCGTTAAATCCGTACTACTCTCCATACGATGCTTTAAGTTTCCATAAGCTGTTTTAATTCTTTCCAGTCCATTATTCGTACTTTGTAATAACTCTTCACTAAAGTTAATCGGGTGACGATAGTGTACTGATAACATAAAGAATCTAATTAACTGCGGGTCGTATTGCTTAATAATATCGTGAACTAAAATAAAGTTACCCAGCGATTTAGACATCTTCTCATTGTTAATATTAATATATCCATTATGCATCCAGTAACGTGCAAACGTTTTTCCAGTCAATGCCTCTGACTGCGCAATTTCATTTTCATGATGCGGGAACGCCAAGTCTTGCCCACCAGCATGAATGTCAATTGTATCCCCTAAATACTTACGCGCCATTGCTGAGCATTCAATATGCCATCCTGGACGTCCTTGCCCCCAAGGGCTTTCCCAGAAGATTTCTCCTTCTTTCGCAGCTTTCCATAAAGCAAAATCAAGAGGGTCTTGTTTCTTTTCCCCTACCTCAATACGAGCACCGTGACGTAAATCTGCGATTGGTTGATGTGATAATTTACCGTAACCTTCGAATTCCTTCGTCTTAAAGTACACATCACCCTCTGATTCATATGCATACCCTTTATTCACAAGTTCTTGAATAAATTCAATAATGATATCCATATTTTCTGTTACACGAGGATGAACTGTTGCGTGTTTGCAACCTAGTGCTGTTACATCTTCAAAGTACGCTTCAACAAAACGATCAGCAATCGTTGGTACATCTTCACCTAATTCATTTGCCGCTTTAATTAATTTATCATCTACGTCCGTAAAGTTAGATACATATTGCACATCGTATCCTTTGTATTCTAAATAACGACGCACTGTATCGAATACCATAGGAGGTCTTGCATTCCCAATATGAATGTAGTTATAAACTGTAGGTCCGCATACATACATCTTTACCTTATTTTCTTCTAATGGAACAAACTCTTCTTTTTGACGTGTTAACGTATTATAAATGTGAATAGTCATTTTTATCCTTCCTTTCTACCTTTAATTCCAATTGTTTCTTCAATTTATCAAGTTCTACTTCCATAGCCTTTAATTTATCAAAAATCGGATCTGGAAGGTCAGAGTGATTTAATTCTTGACCAATCTTTACTCCATTTTGAATAACGACACGGCCAGGTATACCTACAACTGTAGAATGTGCAGGAACTTCTTTTAATACGACAGACCCTGCTCCGATTTTAGAATTCTCTCCCACAGTAATAGACCCAAGAACTTTAGCACCCGTCGCAATTAATACATTATCCTGAATTGTTGGGTGCCTCTTCCCTTTTTCTTTTCCTGTACCACCTAATGTAACCCCTTGATAAATCGTTACATTATCACCAATTTCACAAGTTTCTCCAATTACAACTCCCATTCCATGATCTATAAAAAAGCGTCGACCAATAGTTGCTCCTGGATGGATCTCAATGCCAGTAAAAAAGCGGCTCACTTGTGAAACAAAACGTGCAAGAAAGAAAAAATTTCTTTTATAAAAAGCATGTGCAATTCGATGGGCCCAAACTGCATGTAATCCAGAGTAAGTTAAAATGACTTCGAAATAACCTCTTGCCGCTGGATCCTGTTCAAAAACGACTTCAATATCTTCCCGAAGCCTCTTAAACATCGGTGTTCCCTCCCCTTTATGGGCTGCTTTTTTGTCGAACGAACTAACTCCCCTAACTCATCACTTCTCCCCTAATTCTTTATATAAGGAGATAAATTCTATATTCATACCTATTTACACGGTATAAAAAAAAGGCGTCTCTGTCATATTGACAGAGACGCCTTTTAAGCGCGGTTCCACTCTGTTTAGGCTTAAAAAAGCCTCAAACTCATCCATGATAACGGTGTACACCGCTCCTGCTTACTTTGCGGCCTAAGACATCCCACGAAGCAATTCGCTGTTCAGCAGAAGACTCGAAGGGGCATTTCAAAAATCCGCTTATAAACCACTCCCAGCCTAAAGGTGGTTCTCTCTGTAAAAAGCCTGATTTTCTACTTCTCCTTCTCGTCGCTTTTCCTTATTAGGTTTTAGGTATACTTATTATATTTCTAAACCTAGAAAATGTTAACCAATTACTTTTTGAAGACGATTTAAAACTTTTTCTTTTCCAAGAAGTGCAATAGCATTCGGAAGCTCTGGACCATGCGTTTGTCCTGTAGTTGCAACACGGATTGGCATAAATAAATTTTTACCTTTATGTCCTGTTTCCTTTTGAACTGCTTTAATCGCTGCCTTAATTGCTGCTGGCTCCATTGCTTCTAGAGCTTCTATTTGACCAGCAAATGCACGAAGTACTTCAGGTACTTGTTCACCATTTAATACTTCTTGTCCTTCTTCTTCATAATCAACATGATCTTTAAAGAACATTTCAGAAAGCTCTACAATTTCAGCTCCAAAACTCATTTGTTCATGGTATAAAGCAATTACATCACGAATCCAAGCTTGGTCTTGTTCGCTTAAAGTTTCTCCCACACGTCCAGCTTTCACTAAATGCGGTAAGCTTAACTCTACAACCGTATCTAAATCTTGCTTTTTCATATACTGGTTGTTCATCCATTTTAGTTTTTGAGAATCAAATAATGCAGGTGATTTTGATAAACGAGCTGCATCGAACATTTTGATAAACTCATCTTTAGAGAAGATTTCTTCTTCTCCTACCGGAGACCAACCTAGTAGTGCAATAAAGTTAAAGATTGCTTCTGGAAGATACCCAAGCTCTTTATATTGCTCAATAAATTGAATAATAGATTCATCACGCTTACTTAACTTTTTACGACTTTCATTAACAATTAGAGTCATATGACCAAATTGTGGAATATCCCAGCCGAAAGCTTCATAAATCATCATTTGTTTCGGTGTATTTGAAATATGATCATCACCACGAAGTACATGTGTAATTTCCATTAGATGATCATCTACTGCTACTGCAAAGTTATAAGTTGGAATTCCATCTTTTTTCACAATAACAAAATCACCGAAATCATTTGAATGGAACGCAACTTCATCTTTTACAATATCTTTGAATGTGTAGTCACGATCAGCTGGTACACGGAAACGAATACTTGGAATACGTCCCTCAGCTTCAAATTCTTTCACTTGTTCTTCAGTTAATTCACGGTGGTTACCTGCGTAACGAGGTGTTTCACCGCGAGCGATTTGTCCTTCACGCTCTGCTTCTAGCTCTTCTTCTGTCATATAACATTTATAAGCTAGACCACGCTCTAATAAATCTTCATATAATTTTTTATAAATATCTAAACGCTCTGTTTGGCGATATGGTCCAAATTCACCACCAACATCAACACCTTCATCCCAGTCCATACCGAGCCATTTCAAGTATTTTAATTGGCTTTCTTCTCCACCAGCCACGTTACGTTTTACATCAGTATCTTCAATACGAATAATAAATTTGCCATCTAAATGACGAGCAAATAAATAATTAAATAATGCCGTACGCGCATTTCCGATATGTAAGTGTCCTGTTGGACTTGGCGCGTAGCGTACTCTCACTTGCTTTTCCATAATTGGTACACCTTCCATCCTTAATGTCAACACATTCTATAATTGTACACCAAAAAAATGTGATTATCCATCTTACGAATTAAAAACCATCATTTTTTCTGTAATAAAACAACCGCTTGAGAAGCAATCCCTTCTTCTCTACCTGTAAATCCTAATTTTTCTGTTGTTGTTGCCTTTACATTAATGTTATCGATAGACGTTTCTAACAGTTCACTAATGCGCTTACGCATGCTCTCAATATGTGGTGCCATTTTTGGTTGTTGAGCAATAATTGTACAATCTAAATTTCCTAACTCGTAACCTTGTTCACGCACAAATTCCCAAACTTTTTGTAACAATACAGCTGAATCTGCATCTTTAAAAGCTGGGTCTGTATCAGGAAAGTGCTTTCCGATATCTCCTGCTGCAATCGCACCTAAACATGCATCAGCAATCGTATGTAACAATACATCTGCATCTGAATGACCAATTAATCCTTTCTCGTGTGGAATTGTAATTCCACCGATAATCAACGGGCGCCCTTCCGCAAATTCATGTACATCAAAACCTTGTCCAATTCGAAACATCCTTACTTCCTCCTTAAGCTAAACTACTGAGCTTTATGACTCTATATTATATCGCTATCCTTATAAAGAAAAGCCCGGCTGTTGCCGAGCTTTTCTTTATTAACACATCATCAACATTATTTCTTCTGAACACGTAGGAAACTTTCAGCAATTAATAGATCTTCCGGAGTCGTCACTTTAATATTATAGTAACTCCCCTCTACTACACCTACTTGCTTCCCAACACGTTCTACGAGACTTGCATCATCTGTGCCAAGAAAACAACTTTGCTTTGCGCTTCTATGAGCTTCTAGCAAAAGAGAAACAGAGAATCCTTGTGGTGTTTGTACAGCGTTAAGTTGAGACCGCTCTACCGTTTCTACAACAACACCCTGCTCTACTTTCTTAACAGTATCTTTTACTGGCACTGCACAAATGGAAGCTCCATATTTTTCTGCTGCAGTTAATACATCGCGAATCACTTTATTCGTTACGAACGGGCGCGCCCCGTCATGAACAAGAACATATTCGACACCACTCGCATACTGAAGTGCGTTATATACGCTATCTTGTCTTTCGGCTCCACCCTGAATAAATTGTACCTGCTTTTCAATCTGGTACTTCTGCATCAACTCTTCAAAATACGGGCGTTCTTCTTCGTTAATTGCCATAATAATACTTTTGCACGCTTTATCTTTTTCAAAAGCACGCAATGTGTGCACAATAATTGGTACCTCATCTATAAGTAAAAATAACTTATTTTTACCAGCACCCATTCGTTTCCCTTGGCCCGCTGCCGGAATAATTAATGTATACATATTAATAATCCTCTACTTATAATGCTTTTTCTAGCAATTTACGTTTTGCGAAAATCATACGACCAGCCGATGTTTGTAATACGCTAGTAACAAGTACATCAAGTTGTGAACCCACATACTCTCTACCATCTTCTACTACAATCATCGTACCATCATCTAAGTATGCAACACCTTGATTCTGTTCTTTACCATCTTTCACAACATAAACACTTAATTCTTCACCAGGGAGTACGACTGGTTTAATCGCATTAGCTAAATCATTAATGTTTAACACCGTAACCCCTTGTAATTCAGAAACTTTGTTTAAATTGAAATCGTTTGTTACTACAGTTCCACCAGTGATTTTTGCCAACTTTACAAGCTTGCTATCTACTTCTTGGATATCATCGAAATCGCCTTCATAAATTTCTACCGGAATTGGCATCTCCTTTTGAATACGATTTAAAATGTCTAGTCCTCTGCGGCCACGATTACGCTTTAAAGCATCTGAAGAATCGGCAATATGCTGAAGCTCTTCTAATACGAATTGTGGAATGACGATTGTTCCTTCTAAAAACTTTGTTTGGCAAATATCTGCAATACGTCCATCAATAATTACACTCGTATCGAGAATTTTCCAATGAGTCGTAGATTTTTCCGCTTCGACCTCTACCTCTTCATTCTCACTATTGTTTTTCTTTTTACCTCCGCGTTGGGGTAATGTAAATAATCCTAGCAATTCATTCCTCTTTTTAAATCCTACTTGGAATCCTAAATATCCAAGTAAAAGGGTGAAGAACACTTGCAACACCGTACTAATAACTGGAATTGTAAATTCACGAATTGGTATCAAAATTAAATATGCAACAATAAGACCAGAGATTAATCCTAATGTACCAAATAAAACATCTGCTACGGGCGCCTTTACAAGAGCCTCTTCAATATGCTTAATAAGTTGAACAATATAATCTACAAGCCAAAATGTTGTTAAAAATAAAATAATTGCACCAATAATTGCACGAACATACGATCCTTCCAACAAAGGAACCGCACCGATATCTAATACATTAATAATTTTTGGGATTAAGTAAATCCCTAACGCTCCCCCGATCACTAAAAAGAAGAGCTGTACAATCCGTTTTAACATCCAACCACCTCCTACTCATTATTAACCATTGTTTCGCTAATCAAAACGCCGAATGCAAAAGCGGACGTGTTTTTTTGTAAATAGTTTTATTTACCAATATATCATATCATATACCAAAAATGTTCTAGTGTCGTTATATTATAGAATCAATGTAATATTCTTAATTGTGTCTACTCATATAGAGATGCTCTTGAATTCTTTTTAGACCTTCTCGTATTTTCTTCGCTCTCACTTCTCCAATTCCTTCCACATCATCCAATTCATTAATAGTTGCTCGGCAAACACCTTGCAATGTTTTAAATCGATTAATTAAATTCTCGATAATAAGTGGCGGAACACGAGAAATCTTGCTTGTGATTCGGTACCCTCTAGGTGTCACACTTTCTTCTAAGTTTGTTTGTCCTGGATAGCCAAGTAATTTAACTAAATCACTATCCTCTAAAAGTTGTGTATTTGCAAGATCTTGTAACTTTTTCAAGATTTGATGATGGTCTTGTGTTTTCTCCTGGTGATAATCTTTAATTAACAATGCTGCCTCTGCCTCTAAATCAGCTAGTAATTCTGTAAGCTGTAAACGAATTAACCTACCTTCTGTTCCTAGCTCATGAATATAGCTCAATATTTCATTTTTTATACGCAGCACCATTTCAACACTATGTAAAACGTGAACCACCTCGGACATTGTAACGACCTCTTCAAATTCTAGAATACCCAAATTCGTAATGCCGTCATTCCATACAGCCTTATATTTTTCTAGCGTTTGAATTGCTTGATTTGCTTTTGTTAAAATGACACCTATATCTTTTAATGTATAACGTAAGTTCCCTTGATATAGCGTAATTACATTACGTCTTTGTGAAATGGCCACAACAAGGCTGCCCGTCTGTTTTGCTACACGCTCTGCTGTTCGGTGACGCATACCTGTTTCAATAGAATCAATAGATGAATCCGGAACTAACTGTGCGTTTGCAATTAAAATTTTACTTCCAGTTTCATTTAAAATAAGTGCTCCATCCATTTTTGCTAATTCATATAAACTAGCAGGAGAGAATGCGCAATTAATATGAAAACCACCATCAACAATGCTTTTAATCTGCTCATTATACCCAAGAACAATTAGTCCCCCTGTTTGTGCGCGAAGTACATTATCTATCCCTTCGCGCAGTGGTGTTCCCGGGGCCACGAGCTGTAAAATATTAATTATACTTTTGACACGTTGCTTATTTTCTTCCATAGCCTAGCCTCCTAATGTCAAACGAAGCGCTTCTCCTAAATTAGAAACACCTACAACCTCAATCCCCTCTGGAATTGTCCACCCCCCTAAATTTTTTCTAGGAATGATAGCACGTTGAAATCCTAATTTAGCTGCTTCTTGTACACGTTGTTCGATTCTTGATACTCTTCTTATTTCTCCAGTTAATCCAACTTCTCCTATTACCGCATCAGTTGGTGCCGTAGATTTATCTCTAAAACTTGAAGCTATACTTAAGGCAACAGCTAAATCAATTGCCGGTTCATCTAATTTCAAACCACCAGCTACTTTTAAATACGCATCTTGATTTTGTAATAGTAAACCTGTTCTTTTCTCTAGTACCGCCATAATAAGCGAGACACGATTATGATCAATTCCTGTCGCCATTCTTCGAGGATTTCCAAAACTAGTAGGGGAAATTAATGCCTGTATTTCTACTAAAACTGGTCTTGTTCCTTCCATTGAGGCAACTACTGTTGAACCTGCAACTCCAACTGGTCTTTCCTCAAGGAAAATTTCAGAAGGATTTAAGACTTCTGCAAGGCCAAGTTCTTTCATTTCAAAGATACCCATTTCATTCGTAGAACCAAAACGATTCTTTACAGCTCGTAAAATACGATATGTATGGTGTCGATCTCCTTCAAAGTAAAGAACTGCATCGACCATATGTTCTAGCATACGCGGTCCCGCAATTGCACCTTCTTTTGTCACATGCCCTACGATAAAAATTGGGATTCCCTTTGTTTTTGCAAGTTTCATTAATTCTGCTGTACATTCACGTACTTGCGCCACACTACCAGGAGCTGATGTCACTTCAGGTAAATGTATCGTTTGAATAGAATCAATAACAACAAAAGCAGGATTCATCTCTTCAATATGTGCTGCAATACGCTGTAAATCTGTCTCTGATACAACAAATAGATTACTACCATTTACATGTAAACGATCTGCACGAAGTTTAATCTGCTTTGCTGACTCCTCACCTGATATATACAATACATCATATGAAGCATCTGCTAATTGCGAGGAAATCTGTAATAATAACGTTGATTTTCCAATCCCAGGGTCCCCACCAATAAGTACTAAAGATCCATCTACAATTCCGCCACCTAGTACACGGTTAAACTCCTGAAATTTTGTTTCAATACGTGCCTCAGACTTTGTTTCTACTTCTGTAAGACGTCTTGGTTTTGTTACTTCTGTTTGAATTGCATTTGCATAATTTAGGCGTCTGGATGATACAACGGGTTCCATCTCTTCAACAAGCGAATTCCATTGACCACACCCTGGACATTTACCCATATATTTTGGTGATTGATAACCACACTCTTGACATGTGAATTTTGTTTTCTTTTTAGCCATATCTTTTTATATTTCACTTCGCTTTCATCTATAAACATTTGACCTTCTCGTACAAGAAAGAGGGCTATCTCGTAGCCCTCTTAGTTTGTCTATACTTATTTTACCTTTTCAGCACTATGAATGACAAATGTTTCCCCTTCTACATCAAAGATAACTTTTTGCCCTTTCTCAATAGCACCTTTTAAAAGTTCTTCCGATAGTCTATCTTCTACATGCTTCTGAATTGCTCTACGTAGTGGACGAGCACCATATTCACGATCAAACCCTTTATCAGCAATAGCTGCAATCGCCCCTTCTGTTAATTGCAATTCAATTTCTTGTTCTTTTAAGCGATTCACTAACTGATTTACCATAAGAGTCACAATTTCTTGAATATGTTTTTTCTCAAGCATATGGAATACGATAATTTCATCAATACGGTTTAAGAATTCTGGACGAAATGCCTTTTTCAGCTCATCCATTACTTTACCTTTCATATCCGAATAATCACGGCTTTCATCTTGTACGTTAAATCCAAGATGTTTGTTACGTTTTAACGCCTCAGCACCAACGTTAGACGTCATAATAACAATCGTATTACGGAAGTCAACTGTACGTCCTTTAGAATCAGTTAAACGACCATCTTCCAATACCTGCAGTAAAATATTAAATACATCGGGATGCGCCTTCTCTACTTCATCTAATAGGACAACTGAATACGGCTTACGACGAACCTTCTCTGTTAATTGTCCGCCTTCTTCATACCCAACATATCCTGGAGGAGAACCAACTAAGCGAGAAGTTGAATGTTTCTCCATATACTCAGACATATCAATGCGAATCATTGCATCCTCATCACCGAACATAGATTCTGCTAATGCTCTTGCTAATTCTGTTTTACCTACACCTGTTGGTCCTAAGAAAATAAATGAACCAATTGGACGTTTCGGATCTTTTAGTCCTGCTCTTGCACGACGAACAGCTTTCGCTACAGCCACTACCGCTTCATCCTGGCCGATGACACGATCATGAAGAATGGATTCTAAGTTTAATAATTTATCAGTCTCTGTTTGTGCAAGTTTAGAAACAGGGATACGTGTCCATGTAGAAACGACATTTGCAATATCTTCTACCGTAACCTCTGAATTTTCTTTTCCTTGTTGCTCTTTCCACTGACGCTTTGTATCTTCCAATTTCTCACGTAAGCGTTGTTCCATATCACGTAAGGAAGCAGCCTTTTCAAACTCTTGACTTTGTACAGCCGCATCTTTTTCTTTTCGAATTTCCTCAAGCTTCACTTCAAGCTCTTTTAAGTTTGGTGGTGTTGTATAAGAGCGTAAGCGAACCTTTGAAGCAGCTTCATCAATTAAATCAATTGCTTTATCCGGTAAGAAACGATCCGTAATATAACGATCAGAAAGTTTTACAGCTGCATCAATTGCATCATCTGTAATAGACACACGGTGATGCGCCTCATAACGATCGCGTAAACCTTTCAAGATTTGAGTTGATTCTTCTAGACTCGGCTCATCAACATGAATTGGCTGGAAACGTCTCTCTAAAGCTGCATCCTTTTCAATATATTTACGATACTCATCTAAAGTTGTCGCACCAATACATTGTAATTCTCCGCGTGCTAAAGATGGTTTTAAAATATTTGATGCATCGATTGCACCTTCTGCTCCACCTGCACCGATTAATGTATGAAGTTCATCAATAAATAGAATAATATTCCCTGCTTGACGTATTTCATCCATTACTTTCTTTAAACGATCTTCAAACTCACCACGATATTTCGTCCCAGCTACCACTGTTCCCATATCTAGTGTCATAACACGCTTATCTCTTAACGTTTCAGGAACTTCATTATTTACGATTTGCTGTGCTAACCCTTCAGCAATTGCTGTTTTACCTACACCAGGCTCTCCAATTAACACTGGATTGTTTTTTGTTCTACGGCTTAACACTTCAATTACACGTTGAATTTCTTTACTACGTCCAATAACAGGATCCAAACGATTCTCACGTGCAACAACTGTTAAGTCGCGCGCTAAACTGTCTAGTGTCGGTGTATTGGCATTTGTCGATGAACCACCTTGGTGACCTGAACTCGCTTCGTTACTTCCAAGAAGTTGTAACACTTGTTGTCTTGCTTTGTTGAGGCTTACGCCTAAATTATTTAAAACACGTGCCGCTACACCTTCACCTTCACGGATTAAGCCAAGTAAAATATGTTCTGTTCCAACGTAAGAATGTCCTAGCTTACGCGCTTCATCCATAGACAATTCAATAACTTTTTTAGCACGAGGTGTATAATGTACAGTTTGAGAAGCTTCTGTTCCACGTCCAATTAACGCTTCTACCTCTTTTTGCACTTTTTCCGGGCTCAATCCAAGAGCAATTAACGCTTTTGCTGCAATTCCTTCACCTTCGCGTACAAGCCCAAGTAAAATATGTTCTGTTCCAATATTATTATGCCCAATGCGAATTGCTTCCTCTTGAGATAAAGCTAATACTTTCTGTGCTCTTTCTGTAAATCTTCCAAACATCATAGAAATCGCCTCCTACTTGCGCTTAGTTTTTTTCAATACGTAATCGCTCACGGATTAAGGTTGCTCTTCGATAATCTCTTTCTTCTGGTCCTAAAGGTCCTCCTGCGTATTGTTGTAAAATACCTGGTTGCGTAAGAACCATTAGCTCAGTCAAAATATTTCTCGATATACCTTTTATATATCCTAGATCAATACCAAGCCGTACATCCGATAAGCAAGTTGCCGCTTCTGCAGATTGAATTAAACGACTGTTTGCTAGTATACCGTAAGAACGATAAACCTTATCTTCAAGCTCAATACTCGAATTTTGTACAATTAATTCTCTGGCCAATTTTTCTTGTTGTATAATTTGCTGCATGACACTCTTTAAATCTGCAATAATATCTACTTCGGATTTCCCTAGCGTCATTTGATTTGATACTTGAAATATATTACCTAACGCTTCGCTACCTTCACCGTATATTCCTCTTACTACTAAACCTAATTTTTGAATTACTTGTATAATACGGCTAATTCTTTTTGTTAAAACCAGCCCTGGTAAATGAATCATTACAGAAGCTCTTAATCCTGTACCAACGTTAGTAGGACAACTCGTAATATATCCAAGTGATTCATCAAAAGCATATTCAACCTCTTTCTCAATCCAATTATCTATTTGATTAGCGCTTTGAAGCGCCTTTGATAACTGTAGCCCTGGAAATAGGCACTGAATCCTAATGTGGTCTTCCTCATTAAGCATCACACTAATGTGTTCGCTTTCTGATAACAGACATGCTCCATATTCGGTCCCTGCGAGATTTGGACTAATTAAATGCTTTTCGACTAAAACTCTTCTTTGAAGAGGCGTTAATTCATTCATTTTTAATAATCCAAACTTCCCAAAGGGCTCTACCGATTTATTTATAAATTTCTTTTTAAATAATTCTTGAACCTGTTGAGCTTCCTCTTCGTTTTGCATAGTAGAAAATTGATATTGCTTAAAATTACGAGCCAAACGAATTCGACTACTTAAAACAATATCAGAATCAGGGCCATCCCCCTTCATCCATGGACTAATCGCTTCATTCATAATTTTGTCCAGTGACATAGAACTACTCCCCCTCTCTATGCTCACTAAGCTGAGTTTCAAGCCCTCGAATTTCATCTCTTACCTCAGCAGCTTTCTCAAACTCCTCATTCTGTACATATTGTTTCAGAATAAGTTTTAGTTCATCTAATTCTTTCTTTAAGTGGATATTTCCTTCCATTCGTTCCGGAATTTTTCCACAATGTTCTGTATGTCCACCATGAAGTCGCTTTAACAATGGGTTTAAGTGTCCTTTAAATGTATCGTAACAAGAAGCACAACCAAAGCGTCCCACTTTTGTAAAATGTTCATATGTCATCTTACAATCTGGACATCTTACTGTATTTGTATTTGAAAACCCGTTTTTTTCTTCTCCAAACATTGTTGATTCACCGTGTAATAAACCAGCAAATACATCATGAAATGAAAAGTTAGACTGTGATGATTGAAAGAAAGACGTATAGCCACTTTGCTCTGCACATTGCTCACAAAGATGAACTTCCGCCTTCTTCTCGTTGATTACTTTTGTATAATGTAAAGTTGCTGGTCTTATATTACAGTTTTGACAAGTCATCAATATCCCCACCTTTACAACAGGAACGATCTACCTCATGATACTTTTCATACATTACTAGATTGTCCTCTTTCCTTAATCCATTTAGATAAAAGTACATGCTCTTTTTCAAAACTTCTACAATATTTAACTGCCCTATCTTAATTATCATTCTTTTACAAAAGCTGTATTTATTTATATTTCAGTGTTCTTAACATTGCGCATAATATTCGAGCCCTAAGTTCATCTCGAGAAGGAATATCCATTGATAATACAGAACGATCTAGTACACTTAACATTAGTTTTGCTTCACGGCCTGTTATGATTCCCTCTTCTAATAAACGTATAATCATATTCTCTGCATTCCCTTGTGCAACGCTATGATCAATCATATGAAGCATTTGATCAATAATGTCTATATCATCATGCAGTTTGACTTTTATAATGCGAATGTAACCTCCTCCACCACGTTTACTTTCTACTATAAATCCTCTTTCTAATGTAAAACGGGTATTGATTACATAATTGATTTGAGATGGTACGCACTCGAATCGATCCGCAATCTCATTTCTTTTGATTTCAATCACATTATTATTACTTAAGTCAATAACTTGCTTTAGATATTGCTCAATGATATCAGATATATTTCTCATTTATCCGCCACCTTTATTGACTTTGACTATCTTTGACTTTAATTATATACGTATTAATAAAATTTGCAACTCTTTTGCTTATTCACTATCCTAGCCACATTCCCCTGCATTTAATCAAAATAGTAATTATTTAAGCACATTTTTTTAATTACTATGGATTATAAAAGAAAACACGAAAAAACACGAGTCATTTGACTCGTGTTTAGTTGCTTGGCGACGTCCTACTCTCACAGGGACAAGGTCCCAACTACCATCGGCGCTAGAGAGCTTAACTTCCGTGTTCGGTATGGGAACGGGTGTGACCTCTCTGCCATCATCACCAAACTATGAAGGCATATTCCTTCAAAACTAGATAACATTGCTTCATATTATATGGTTAAGTCCTCGATCTATTAGTATTCGTCAGCTCCACATGTCACCATGCTTCCACCTCGAACCTATCAACCTGATCATCTTTCAGGGATCTTA
>NZ_WEII01000240.1:0-2152 GCF_009183805.1 Bacillus sp. B2-WWTP-C-10-Post-4
CCTTACTATTAACGGATATACCCAGGATTCAATTGGGAGTGCAGATTCCTACAATTGTGAAATTATTACACTAGAAGAACCGATAGAATCTCCTAATCTTTATGTAATTGGTGCAAAAAAAGCAAAGGGGCAGTATCTCTTATTTTTAGATGAAAATTACATGGTTCCCCCCTCCTTACTTATACAATTTCTTCAACCATTACTAAATGGATGTGCTGACGTCGTATTAAATAATTTAGATGATTTTTTTTATCAAAAACAACAGCCCAATTTAGCAATGATTTGGCAGCAAGTTACAAATCACTTTTTTTATCGCCCAGATTTAAATATTAACTCCTTATTATTTCCTCCCTATGCAATGACAAAAGAAGTACTTGAGGTAATTAATCCAGATAATTTATCAAATCCCATATTGGCACAAATGAAAATTATTGAACATAAATTTCGGATTTGCGATCAATTAAACATTCCTATCCCTCAAGTTCTCCCTTTTCCTTCAACTCAACTCATTCATTATCATCTTGAAGCCATTGCAAATTGGATAAGTAAAATGCAAGATCCAAGAGGAAACTATACCGATAATAATCGAAAGCGAGATATTATTTTAGGGCTTCAAAACGGAGAACAAAAATCCATTCCAAAAATAATTACAGGTAAAGAGTTTTATTCAAATACTTATGGAGATCAACAATTATCAGTTATCATCCCTGTTCAAAATGAAGAAAAAACGATAGAATCTGTCATTTTTGAGGTACAAAAATTAAAACCCTTTGAAATTATTGTTATTGTTAATGGATCAACAGATAAAACAGAGGAATTGGCGAAGGGTTGCGGTGCAACAGTTATAAGCTACGAAGAAGCACTCGGCATTGATACCGGACGTGCCGTTGGTGCATATTTTGCAAAAGGTGATATATTATTATTTATTGATGGTGATTTCTTAATTCCTAGTTCTGATTTATTACCATTTGTACAATCTGTTCAAAATGGAACCGATTTAGCTTTAAATAAATTAGAGCACTACTACATGTATCGTGTTCCTTATACTATCGTAACTGCATGTAAGCATGTTGTTAATTTAGCATGTAATCGAAAAGATTTAGGTATGGGCTCCACAACTGCTGTCCCTCATGCTTTTAGTCGAAAATGCATTGATACAATTGGGTTTGCTTCTCTTCTTTCACCAACCTTAAGTCAAGTTAAAACAATTTTAGCAGGATTGCATGTACAAAATGTTCATTCTATCGACGTTGACAAGATAAATCGAGTTCGACCAGAAAAACACTTCTCGCAGGAAGGCTACCTTTCATTAGCAACGCAACAAATCATTGGTGATCATATAGAAGCAATTTCTTACCTCATCGAACAAAAAAGAAACACTGAATGCTTTTAATTGTATATTCTTACCACCAAATAATATATGAATTTATTTTAAATATATAGCAAAATAAAAAAGATGGTTGTAACCATCTTTTTTATTTTTACATTAGATCAAAAGAGAAGTAGCAGGCAGGCTTTTCATTTCTGTATCTTTCTTAAGAAGTTTGAAAATAGAGGCTTGTTAATGAAGAGTCAACACTTAAATCATCTTTTAGTGCAATTGAGAAACATGCAACTAATGGTAAAGTAATAACAATTGATCCACTAGGACTAATTACAATAGTAGGACTTGTCCCACATGTGCCTCCACAATCGACTACTGCATCAATTCCACTACCAGGGGTAATTGTAATTTTAAGACACACATCTAAACAAACATTATTCGTAGTACATGCCATAACTCTCCCTCCTTTCTTTTAACAATATATGCAGTTAATCAAATTCGGACACGACTCTCTTACTAAGTCTTGTAAATTAGATGCTATTTTACTATTCGTTTTATAGGCAATTAACGTTTGATTAAACTATCTAAATTAACTAAGAAACTCAAATCATCTTTCACTGCAATAGAAATACATGCGATAAATGGTATTACATTAAAATTAGACAAACTTTCATCATTGCACCTTACGAATATTTCTGCGCCACCATTTGGATTGACTTTAGTTTCTAAAGAAATATTAAAACAACTTTTATTGATGCAAGACAAGATATTCCCTTCTTTCTTATATCTAATATCTATTTATCCAAAAATAAAAATACAACTTTATTT
>NZ_WEII01000241.1:0-2131 GCF_009183805.1 Bacillus sp. B2-WWTP-C-10-Post-4
TATGATGATAGAGGAAGTGAAGTAATTGCGAAGAATAAAGAAATAATACGAGATTTATATAAGAAATATAAAGAATGGATTCTAGATTATGAATGAGAAAGTATAGATAACTCATTTAAATGACAATAGAGGAAGTGAAGCGTGTAATGAAACGTATTGCAATTGTCTCTGCATGGGAACCAGAACTGACGTATTTGCATCAACATTATCCAAGTGAACGTGTTGAAAAAAGAGCAGCTTGGGAATTTCATTTTCATACTATTAATGAGCTGGAAATTATATCAGTTGTTACTGGTGTCGGTAAAGTAAGCTGCGCTAGTTGTGTACAATTGTTAATTAGTGAGTTTCAGCCAGATGAGTTGTTTATGACAGGAATATGCGGAAGTTTATCAAACAAGGTGAAAAACGGTCATATTGTAGTCGCACTAAACGCAATACAACATGATGTTACTGCTGCGGGTTCAGGAGAAGATGTTTTTAATTTATATAACGGTAGAACAGCACCTATTGAAACAACAAAATCACTTGTAAGAAGAATAAAAAAAATACGATCGTATGATCCGATACATTTCGGTACATTTTTATCAGGAGATCAACGTATTCGTAGTTCGGAAATGAGATATTTACTCCATACCGTATATGGAGCATTGGCAGTTGATCAAGAAGTAGCAGCTTTCGCCTATGTATGCCAAATAAATAAAAAACCATTTCTCTGTTTAAAAGCTGCTTCAGATCAAGCAAATGATAAAACGAAAGAAGAACAAAAAATCTTTAAAATGCTAGCATGTGAAAGAGCATGTGAGCATTTAATTGCTTTTTTACGTGTTTATGAGGTTAATGTAGTAAATAATAGATAGTTTGTTATAAAACAAATCAATAGTGAGTTATATGTAGGGAAATGTCCGCTCATTTCAAATTAAGAGCTGAAATTTATAATAGATGGAATATATTATATGGGTACACGTTGAGTTTAATATAAGCAGTTGGAGGGCAATTTTATATGATTCAATATAAAAGGTGTAGTGAAGTAAATATTGATTTAGTATATGAAGCTTTTAAAGATGGATTTTCAGATTACATTATTAAGATGGAGGTTTCAAATGAGGATTTTATACAACGTTTTTTGGGACCAGAAGGTAATTTGCTAGAACATTCTTTTCTTGCTTTAGAAGAAGGCAAATCTGTTGGCGTAATACTAGGTGGCATAAAGGATTATGAAAGTATAAAGACTATGCGCTGCGGAACATTAGCGGTTCATCCTAATTACCGCGGTATTGGTGTGAGTCAAAAATTATTTGAACTGCATAAAGAAGAGGCGATTCAACATGGATGTAAGCAACTTTTTCTCGAAGTCATTGTAGGAAACGACCGAGCGATTCATTTTTATAATAAGCTGGGCTATGAAAAAGTGTACGATCTTTTTTATTATAATTTAAATGATTTGACTAAAATAATGAATAAAGATTGTAAAGATATTGAAGTAAAACAATTAGAATTTCCAACTTTTAAAGATGGAATTCAGAAATGGTTAAACTTCCATATAAATTGGCAAAATGATATTGATTATATTAAAAAAACAAATAATGTATTTTATGGTGTATATGTCGATAATGACTTAAAAGGCTCTCTATGCGTAAATGAACAAGGTAAAATTAGTTTTATTTTCGTAGACAAAGGTTATAGAAATATTGGTGTTGGGATGAAATTATTACAAGTAGCAAGAGAAGAATTAAATTTATCAAGTTTATCAATTGGGTTTCCTAACAATAATTTATTGGAGGGTTTTTTAAAGAAATGTGGATTTGAAAAGAATTCTTTAGCGCAATATGAAATGTATTTATTACTCTAAGAGCGGAAAGATTTATTCTTTTCGTTTTTTATTTAGCCGTTATGTTGGTAAATGCTCCGCAATTATAATTTGTAATGAGAGGGATTTTGTTTATCCTTAAGTTATTTTTTAAATTGTCAATTTTATGCTAATAATTTTCTTTGTATAATATTCTAATTTTATGTAGAATAGATACGATGGGAGGGGATGAAATGAATAATGGATTAAAGTTTAAGATTTTTGAATTGCATTGTCTCGTTCAAAAGACTTATTCTGATATTAAAATAGCATGTGATATTGCTA